>NZ_JADPJQ010000080.1:160155-160574 GCF_023073515.1 Bradyrhizobium sp. 17
CAGACCATAGGATTCACCGCGCAGGTCGACGCCGACCGCCATCGGGATCTTGCCGTCCTCGGGCTTGGGCAGGCCGAGCCGGGCGCGCATGTCGACCACGGTGACGATGCGGCCGCGCAGGTTCAGCACGCCCGCAATCTCGCGCGAGGACAGCGGCACGCGGGTGACGCGCTCGGGCATGAACACGTCCTGGACGCGGGAGATCGGCAGGCCGAACAGCTGGCCGCCGATCATCGCGGTGACGTATTCGACCATGGCGCCTTCGCCGGACTGGGTCTTCTTGGTCATGTGCGTATCTCCTGATCCATCCCGCTGCGGTTAGGCGGCTGCGCGGCTCAGCTCGGAGGCGCCGGCGGCGCCCGCGGTCTGTTCCTTCAGCGCCGCGATCAGACCGGGACGGTCGAACTTGGCGACATAGT
>NZ_JADPJQ010000002.1:0-1197 GCF_023073515.1 Bradyrhizobium sp. 17
ATCAAGGTAGAGCGTCAAGCCGTCCCAATGACGCAGTGCATAGCGTAAAGCTTTCGCCGTCTCACTCTTCGCGAGGTGACCAAGCTTCGCCTCAAACGACTGCTTCAAGGCTGCAGCCAACGGCCGGGCATGCGCCTGCCGGCCCGCGCGGCGCTCGGCGTCAGATCGGCCACGGAGCGCTTTCTCGACCGCGTAGAGCTGGGCGATGCGCTCGAGGGCCTCGCGGGCAACCGGCGCCGGCCCCGGCGAAGCCTCGCGCTCGATCTTCACAAACTGGCGCCGGAGATGCGACCAGCAGAATGCGAGCGTCCCGGACAAGGCGTCCGCACGCGTCTCTCGCATCATGGTCTTGTAAGCCTGATAGCCGTCGCAGTGGATGATGCCGCGATAGCCTTCGAGCAGTCGCAAGCCATGAACGGCGCCGCGGCCTGGTGCATAGGCATAGACCACGCCGGGCGGATCAGGCCCGGCCCAAGGCCTGTCATCGCGCGACAGCGCCCAGAAGTAGCCGGTTTTGGTCCTGCCGCGCCCGGGATCCAGCACCGGCGCCGGGGTCTCATCGACACAGAGCTTCGGAGAGGCGAGTAGAAGCTCGCGCAGTCGATGCCACAAGGGCTTCAATTCCTGGGCGGCGTAGCCGACCCAGAAGGCGAGCGTGGAACGGTCGATGGCGATACCGTGCGTCGCCAGCATCTGCGTCTGGCGGTAAAGCGGCAAATGCCAATGATACTTGGCATCGATCACATGCGCGACGAGCCGCTCGGTCGGCAGTCCTCCCCTGATCAATCGCTCGGGAGCAGCATGCTGGAGGAGGACGCCGTGACAGGCGCGGCAGGCCAGTTTGGGGCGGCGGGTGACGAATACGCGATACTGCGCCGGTACGACGTCCAGCCTCTGGCTCTCATCGTGACCGATCTCAAAAAGGTCGCCTGCGCAGCATGGGCAGCAGGTTGCAGCGGGCATCAGGGTCTCGATGATGCGCGGCAAATGCTCCGGCAGCTTGCCACGATTGGCCCTGCGCTCGGCAGCTCTCTTCTCGCGTGTTTTGGGATTGGCGCGGTCCTCGGCTGCTTCGAGAGCCGCGACAGCCTGATCGATATCCTCCAGAACAAGCTGGAGCTGATCACCGTCAAGCTTTTCCGACGATCGACCGAACTGCGCGTCTTTTGCAAGCTTGAGCAACCGCTCGAGCCTGGC
>NZ_JADPJQ010000018.1:0-633 GCF_023073515.1 Bradyrhizobium sp. 17
CGTCAAGCTTTTCCGACGATCGACCGAACTGCGCGTCTTTTGCAAGCTTGAGCAACCGCTCGAGCCTGGCGCAGCGATCCAGCAGAGCCGCGGCAAAGGCACGCAACTCGGCTGGATCGCTCGGCAGTTCATCAGGCAAATCACTCATTGGCCCGAGTCTGCCATGCTTCGCGCCCCGATGCAGCGAAGATTTTATGTCCTACGCAAGCGCTTTCGGCTGCGGGATTCGAGGCGCATGCATGCGTGTCCAATCCATGCCGGCCAGAAGCGCGGACAACTGCGCGGCGTTCATTCGCATGACGCCGTCAACGACCGGCGGCCACTTGAAGGCGCTGCCCTCAAGCCGCTTCCAATACAGCACGAGGCCACTACCATCCCAGACCACGATCTTCACCCGATCAGCGCGCTTCGCACGGAAGACCACCGCCACGCCCTTCATCGGATCGTGGCCCAGCGTCTCCTTCGCCAACAGCGCCAGACCATCCGCGCCCTTCCTGAAGTCTACAGGTCGGGTCGCAACGTAAATCATGAGGCCAGCGGGAGCCGTCAGCATGAACGTGTCCGGCGCAACGCAACAAACACATCACTCAGCACGGCAAGTCCAGGCGTCCCTCGCACCTCAACTCGTGCCCC
>NZ_JADPJQ010000038.1:0-1007 GCF_023073515.1 Bradyrhizobium sp. 17
GGCATTTCGCGTCCGATGATCGCGATGTGCAAGGCGATGCGCGAGCTTGCCGCGGGCAATTTCGACGTCGTGCTGCCGGGCCTCGGCCGCAGGGACGAGATCGGCGAGATGGCCGGCGCGGTCGAAGAATTCAAGGTGCAGGCCGTGGCCAAGGCCGAGCGCGATGCCGCCGCCAACGAACTTCAGAACAGGGAGCAGGCCGCAAGCCGTCGTTCCGAGCTGATTCGTTTCGCCGATGATTTCGAGAGCGCGGTTGGTGCCATCGTCTCCAACGTCTCGGCTTCCGCCGTGCAGCTGGAATCGGCGGCCTCGACGCTGACCCGCACCGCCGAGACCACGCAGAGCCTGTCGAGCCAGGTCGCCGACGTCTCCGAGCAGGCCTCCAGCAACATGCAGTCGGTCGCGACCGCGACCGAAGAGCTCTCGGCCTCGGTCGAGGAGATCGGCCGTCAGGTCCGCGATTCCAGCCGCATTGCCGAAGCTGCCGTGGTGCAGGCAAAGGAGACCGATAATCGCATCGGCAAGCTCTCGCATGCCGCCCAGCAGATCGGCGAAGTCGTCAAGCTCATCACGGCGATCGCCGAGCAGACCAATCTTCTGGCGCTGAACGCGACCATCGAGGCGGCACGCGCCGGCGAAGCCGGCCGCGGCTTTGCAGTGGTCGCCAGCGAAGTGAAGTCGCTCGCGAGCCAGACCGCGAAGGCCACCGACGAGATCTCCTCGCACATCACGGGCATGCAAGGCGCCACGGCCGAGTCGGTTGCGGCGATCAAGGAGATCGGCGCCACCATCGGCCAGATCTCGTCGATCTCGACCTCGATTGCGAGCGCGGTGGAGCAGCAAGGCGCCGCGACGCAGGAAATCGCGCGCAGCGTCCAGACCGTCGCACAGGGCACTCAGACCGCCGCCACCGACATCGGCCAGGTCAACCGCGGCGCCGCCGAAACCGGCTCGGCCTCGGAAGAGGTGCTGCATTCGGCCAAGACGCTGTCGTCCGAAAGCACCCG
>NZ_JADPJQ010000003.1:0-1021 GCF_023073515.1 Bradyrhizobium sp. 17
CTCACCGCCGCCAGCAGCGGTTTCATCCCGACGATGTTCAGCACGCGTGTCAGATTGTAGCCGAGCACGCACAGCGCCATCTCGGTCGCAACTTTCGGCAGCGTCACGCACAAGAAGTGCGTCGCGCCCATGCGCATCTTCAGTGTGCCGAACGGATGCTCGACGGTCTCGCGGCGTGTGCGCATGGCGTTTGGATTCTTGTCGAGCCGCGCCTGAGCGCGTTCGAGAACGTCCTCGTGCACCCATCGCTTGATACGGCGTTGTGGGCTCGGCGTGCACTTCGATTTGAGTGGACAGGTTTTGCAGGCGTTCGTCCAATAGTTGCGCAGCTTCTGGCCGTCTTCGTCGTTGGTATAATAATATTTGAGTTTCTCACCGGCAGGGCAGCGATAAACATCCTCATTTGGCAGATAAGCAAAGTCCTGTTTGCCGAAGCGTCCCGAAGCCTTCGCACCCGATGTCATCGGCTTGGGCAAAGTCACCGTGATGCCAGATTGCTCGCACGTCACGATTTCTTCACCCTTGAAGTAGCCGCGATCGGCGACAACATCGAGCGTGTCGGCCTCAAGAACGGCTTTGGCTTGCCGGGCTATGTTTGCAAGTTGCGACCGGTCTGAGCCGCTTGTTGTCACCTCGTGCGCGACGATCAGATGGTTTTCTGTATCAACCGCCGTCTGCACGTTGTAGCCGACGACGCCAGAACCACGGCCGCTCGTGGCCATCGAACGGCTGTCGGGATCAGTGAACGATATCTGCTGATCGGGCGACGCCAGAACCTGTTTTTCAATCGCTGCGAGTTTCGCCATTTCAACGGTCAGATTTTTGAGCCGTTCTTTGATCCGCGTCTTTTTTAACTCCAGTGTTTCCGACGGCTCCTGCCGGTCGGCGGTATCGAGCTGAGCGAGATAGCGCGCAACACTCTCCTCCAATTGCGTGCGCCGCCGCTCGACTTTGCCGCGCGTGAAGTTCTTATCGCGATTATTGACTGCTTTGAATTTGCTGCCGTCGATCGCAACGCTGG
>NZ_JADPJQ010000074.1:0-73089 GCF_023073515.1 Bradyrhizobium sp. 17
CATGGCGCTGATTCTCCGTTTGAGAACCACAGTCGCCCGGCAAACTTCATCGGAAATGAGTCAGACCCAAATTTGAACGCCGATTGACAGACCGCTGACCACGTGAAGGTGAGAGGCCCTCGATCACGCGAACGAGCTATCGGATGACGAGCGTGCGGAGGTAGCCGCCATACCGGTCGGGAGTGGTGCTGCAGGCGGCAGAGTAAGCCCAGGTTTCCGCGTTTGGCCCGAAAAGCCCGGGCGGGCCTTTCGCACGGGCCCCTAACAAGAAGATCTCCAGCCATCTTCAGCAAAGGCCCGTCGGCTCACACTGGCGGGCCATCTCCGGTTACGAGAACGTCGCGGTATCGTTCCCTGTTTTCTCAATGAATCTACGTAAAACTACGGGGCGTCTCATTTGAGACTGCCGTCATTTCAGATCGGCTCTAAACCGGCCTGAATGAAGCATTCAACTGCACGACCATGGGCGAATATCGAGCTTACGTAATCGGGGCTGACGGGCACATCGCGCTTCGGGTGGACTTGGTGCTCCCCGATGAGACGACAGCCCGGAAACGAGCCAAGCAGCTTGTCAATGGACATGCTGTTGAGCTTTGGGAAGGCGCAACCAGGATCGAAAGGTTTGAGCCAGAACAGTAAGGGAGAGCGCCGCCAGGCTCGAAATGCCAGTCCCCCCGGCGGCGCTCTTGTCTCAAACTGGGCACTGAAATCCCAGTCCGTCTTCAATATTGCAATGATTATGCCACAGGCTGATGACAGCGCCTTGCTCGCCCGCCGGCTCTTAGGTCGGCGACTTTTCATTTGGGCGAAAGCCGCCCGTTGCATCGGGCAGATGCATCTTGACGCCAGTTAATGCAAAGGCTGTACTGGCATATTCTGCCACGTTGCGGCCCTTGCAGTTTTTGTGTGTGATTATTTTAGGGGCGTTCCATGCGTAACTTTGCTCGCGCCGATGTCCTGCGCCGCCAGTATCTGGATGCACTCATCTCTGAACTTTCCGAACTCGAAGCCCTTCGCGACCGCGTGCTCGAAGCTGAGCAAAGAAGGATTGGCACGCCGCACCGACGGCGGAGAGGATCAGTCAGAAGAACAGCTAAAGTTCGCGGGCGCCTCTAACCTTCCGCGCTCCACAGACGACTAGTTGCCAGCTTCCCCTTGTAGGCCCAAGCTATAGACAATTCGTGAGTCGGGGGGATTCATGGAACGAAAGCCGTTTGAGAGCATGTCGGTTGAAGAGCTGTGGCGACTCCACACGCTCGTCAATGACGTTCTTGCCGTGAGGCTCGTGGCCAAGAAGGAAGAGCTGGAGCGACGGCTCGGGTTTCTTAACCGAGACGACAAGACTCCTTCGCAATAGGCGTTGAGCGAGAGAGGCTTGCGGCAGCAAAGGTGTAGGAGGACCCGCGGGGGGCTTGCTGAGCTGGCGGGCCTTTCCGTTATGAGAGGCAAGCGACGGTGGCGAGAACAACGTCAGCGCTCAGATCACCCGAATACGCCGCGAAGATAAATCCGGCGCTAACAACAAGCGCAAATGCTTTAAGCGTGATCATTTTGAAATCCCCTCGTTAGTGATGGAAGGCTAGACCCGGACCATTTCCGGAGTCCTTCGCGGCACGCGGCAAACGGTTTCGTTCAGCGAGGCGTTATCCGGAAGATGCTGGCCGCTAAAGGCCGCAGCAGGGGACACTGCTGCGGCCCGCGCGTGGTCAAATGAAGCCGGGTTAAAAGGATCAAGCGAAATATGCAGCCAGCCCCGGTGAAATGATCGTACCGCAGCGTTTCAGGCTTGCAATATGACCGCTTCCACAATCGACAGAAGGCTTAACATGCATCAGTGCACCGGCTCTGCAGTCCATGAGAGTCAGGAACAACTGGCAAATCGGGGCGCGTTCGTCTCTAGCTCCGGGCGATGTCTCGGAGCGGCGCGTAGAACTTCCGGCCTCAGGAATCATCCTCTGGGGCCGGCCTTTTGCAGCACTACCTTAGTGCCAGCCGTCGCCTATGCCGTTTGGCATATGAAAGTTGGCGGTCCGAAGGCAATTTTACCTGCATGGAACACGGACCGGGACATCTTGGCAATTCAAAAGAGACGCCCCAGGCTTAGCGGTCCTGGGACAGGTTAGGCCGGGGCCGCTCCGCCAGCTTGGCGAGCGACGAGACAGCAAGCCGGGCAGTGATGCTAGGTTCCTACAGTTGTCAGCAACCGCACATAGGTGCCGCTCTCGTGCAGCTCCAGCCGGCCCTTCTCGACAGCGCACTCGATGCCGGCGCCGAACTCCGCGCCGCTTGCCTTGAGCGTGTAGAGGAATGGGTAGTTGATCTTCTCGATGTGGATTCTGCCATCCTACTGCCTTGCCCGAAGCCAGCTGAACGAGCTGACGCGCGGCGACTTCCGGATCGGCGGAGCGGCGTTCGGTGACGAGTTTCATTGCTGGAATCAAAACCTCGACCCCATGCTTGGCCTGACTTGCCCGCGACTGTTATGCCAGTTCGGGACGATATGCACAGATTCTGCGGCGCTGCATTCCGAGCAGACCAGACGCAAGCCGATGCGCGACCAGGGCTGATCCTGCGGGAGGGCGTCGAGCCGCACGTCGACCCTACGATCGCAGCGGCCGTTCAGACACTGGATGCTGCAGGTGACATGGCCGCCGGCCAGCCATGCGGGGCTACGGGGCGGATAGTGGCCGGCCCATTTCGTGTATCGGCGAGCGTGCATGCCGCGATCAAAGCGGCATCGTCAGCATCTCGCAAACTATCGATTCCTAGTAGCTCGGACCGCGTGCGAGCTACTGCGAGTCGTGGGTGTGGGAGAGCCGCGTCTTATTTTTTTAGGAGCAATCCCATCTCTCGCGCCATCCGCTTCACCGATCCGGTATGCCGCCCGAGGACTGCCGCAATTTCCGACGCGGCGCGCCGACGTGCCATCGCGGCAAGCCTCTTTCGCTCGCTCTCGGTCCACTGCTTTGGCTTGGATGATTTCATTTCGAGATCATCCGGCCGGCTCGACGAAATCGGTATTGGGAAATTTCCGGGTGGCGACCCTTAACGGCTTGGTGCAGGCCGGAGTCTGATCGCCGACATGGGGCTGGACCAGCGCATCATCGATGAGCTACGGGCGTTCGAGCGGCTTTGCGCGGAGCTAGCGGAGGAGAGTAGGGTGCCGGAAGAGGCAGGCGCACTGCGTGAGCTTGCCGGAGACTACGGTCGCGAGGCCGCCAGATTAACCGTGGTCAAAACCGTAGATTGCTCTCGGGCGCACGCGAAAAAGACGTGTAATGTCAAGAAGGTTGACAGGACACCCCTTCCGCCAAAACACCAGCAAAATCAGCTACTTAGACTTGTAGATTGGCTCCAGCGCACAATCGAACGTACAATCAGCGCGCGCTATCGCGAGCCCGACATTGAGTCAATCTGCCGCACGTTGGCGGCCCAGACTGACGATCCGGTAGAGCGCGCGGCGCTGCTGGAGATCGCCGGCAACTACAGGAAAGCCCCGCCATGTTGAGGCGGCGCGAAGGGCCGCCAGGTGAGGCAACAGGGGTCCTCTGAAGGGCCGAGAACCTACGGCGAATTGACTATCTATTCTTGCGGAACCGGCGCCTAGTAATTCGATCACCGGCCCATCACGGCATATATCGGTGACTGAGAGCCACGTGCTCCCGCCAAATACGCGGAGCCATCTATGGTCAAGCTCATCCCTTCTCTCACTGAACGCCTAACTCAAATGGCGAGCGCCGCTCGAACCCGGGCCGAAGCAACGCCTCCGGGGCCAAAGCGGGAAGCTCTTTTGAAGGCCGCGCAGCTCAGTGAGAACGCGCTGCATATTCAGCAATGGCTGAGCTCCACGAGCTTGCGAAAGCCAACGTAACGATGGGTTCGCAAAGGCCCGCCAGCGTGAACCGGCGCATACGGCCGCCAACTAAGGCAACGTACTTCTACGTGTTCCGCTTATAAATACACGCGCAAGGAACAAACGAAGATTTATTATTAGCGCAATCTGTTCTCGCCCGGAGAACAACGGGCCCGCCGTGAACCGGCGGGCCTGGAGGCTCAGGCTTCGCCCTTGGTCGGGGCAGCCATTGCGGCCAGATCCATCGCGACGGAAACTGAAATCACCGGATCGACATGGCGTAGGTGCGGCTGCTGCTGCGCCGACGAATACGTTCATGATTGATCGCCCGCATGGGGCGAGATCAGCACAACACCGACGAACTCCCGGCAATGGAGCGACTGTGCCGCGACCTGGTGGAGGAGAGCAGGGTGCGAGGCGAGGCCGGCGCGCTGCTTAAGATGGCCGAAAACTTCGGCCGTGAGGTTGCGAGACTAACCGTGGATAGGACCGTAGATTGTTCTCGGCGCAGGTGGAAAAGACGAGCGATTCAGCGAGGTTGACCGGCACCCCTTCCGCCACCTCCTAGTCCAATAGTGCCCTAATCCGTCTTTCTGTGTCGAAGAAGCGCTTGATCTAAAACGGTTGGGTTCGTTGCTTGGGCTTGGTGGCAGCGCGGGCTCCAGCAGCGTGCCCACGTGGTCTGGTGCCGCTCTCGGCGCCGGAGCGGGCGGCCTCTCCATTCCCATGGTCGCAAGCGGCACCAGTTCGGCCCCGAGTGGACTCGCCATGGTGGGCGAGAAAGGTCCCGAGCTGGTCAACCTTCCGCGCGGCGCGCAGGTTTTCAAGCCGGTCAAGCGCGGAGAATGCTGGAGGATCAGAGCGGCCCTGCTGTGGTCATGCAGGACGGTGTGCTGGGAGTAGCTGCCGAACTTGTGGACTGGCCGCTCCGCCGCTACGATTTGCGGCATGGGACAGACCAAAAAGCTGATCGATTGCCACGACTGTGACCACCCGGTTTCACCGAGTGCGTCGGCCTGTCCAAATTGCGGCTCGAAGGTGCCGTTCGGTCCTCCCGTTCTTCACCGCAAAAGGCCCCCGATCTATAACATCGAGGCGCGCAACGACCGCAACATGGTCGTCTTTGCCGTGACGCTGGGAGGCTTAGTCGCAGCTTACGGATTTGCGAAAAGCGCAGGGCCGCTTAGCGCTGCGCTGCTGGTCACATCGTACGGCATGCTGGGTGTGTTGGTGGGCGTCCCGCTTGCGGCGTTGTTCAACGTCACGCGCCGGCTGTGGCGGTAGCGACTCCGGAATCTGGGAAGTCTACGTACCAGCCCAGCGTCGCTCCCGGCGCTCTCATCCGCAATGAGCATGGGCCCTAGTAAGGAAGCGGTGCCATTTCCACACCCGAGTGACAATCCGGGCCACCCCGAATTCCGGTAGTCTTACGGAATCCTTTTTCGGAACACGGTGTTCTACTGTGAGAACACCGGCGAGATTTAAGTACCAGTTTCTAATTTGCCCGGGATGGCCGCAGTGGGGGCTGGAACCACCCTGCGGCCTTTCGCTTTAGCGAAACCCATTTCTAAGTTGAGCCGTACCGTCTCGGAGGCGAAGTCGGCGGAGAATTCGTGAGCATTCAAATCATTATAGCCGCCATGTTGGAGCGCGAGCTAGCGGCGCGCGGCGTGCAATCGTTGGGACCTTCCGATTGCATGGAGATCGTCGAGAACCTGCTTGAGCGCTTGAAAGATCTGGATCGGGAGTTAGCTGCGCGAGGCGCAACGCGGCGGTAGGCTGATGGACAGACGGCCCCGGGGTCGGAAGGGCCGGGGACTGGTTAGACCGAGGCCGCTACGCGGGAGCTTTGGCATTCTCTTGTTCACGATGCAGGTCCGCAGGAGTCGCAATCGATCGCGGATCGACATTTGCGATCGCGGTCTGGCAGGCGAGCAATCCGGTCATCGGGACGCGTCGCGCCGTGAGCACGATGAGTTTTAGATCGTCTTCCGGTGTCCAATGGTCAGTGCGTATTTGTCCGCTCCAGGCTCAAGATGCTGAGGCCAGTCAATTGCCGTGCAGAACAAGCCGCGTCGCTCGATTTCCCGTGCAAGAGCTTCCGCGCGCAGCCTCGCTGGCAATCCGACAAAACGCGCGCCGGCTAGCCTATCTGCTTGAACCTCTTGGCGAATGAACTCGTGCATCCGCAGAATGAAGTGGTCAGAGAGGCCTTCGAATTCGCTCATGCCAGCCAATCGCGTCAGTCAAAGATATAGGCAACCAGAAAGGTGGATGGCTGCCAAGCGATGAACCCAATCGCCTCCAGCGAAACAGCTGTGGCCAGGAGGGCTACAGCGCTGAAGGTGAGGGGAATGACGAGATCAAAAAAGTTGTGGGGCTCGTCTGCATCTGCAGTTTGAAATGCGGTTCTATTGGACATTCGAATATTCCTCTATTCGAGGTCATATCGAGTTCGACGCTCTCAGCCAAACGTTCGCTGGGGTTAACCTGACCGCTAAACCTTAACAGCGGGTCCAGTCCCTATGTGTCGCGGCACAAAACCGATCGACGGCCTTGATCAGTGCGTCCTTCAATCCACCACTCTGCTGCGGCTAACCTCAACAAGCGCAGGGATCAAAGCCGGCTGGCTGCAAGCTCGAAATACTGTGAACACGACGACGCCGCCAAAGCCAAGGCGCTCACGCAACCCCGTTCGGCTTGTGGTGGTCTGCTCCCGACAGTGATTTGTCAGTTGCGGTGGAAATCGAGCGAGAGCGCGATTGTAGTGAAGCCTCGTCTCTGCATTCTATGGTCAGTGCCGCGAGGTCGTGCACCGCACGTAGAAGGAGTGAGGTCCGTTCGAAAAAAGTCGAAGATCAATACAGTTGACAAGAGACCCCTTCCGCCGGTCTATCCGACCGGGTTCTATCCGTCGGGTTTACCCGGACAGGTGATCGGTGAATCAGACATCCAATCCAGCTGCACTCGACAAGCTGAAGCTCCGCATTCAGGCGTTGCGTTCCAAGACCATCGCCAATGGCTGCACCGAGGACGAGGCGCTGTCTGCGGCCGCCAAGGTCGCCGAACTGCTGGATCGCCACGATTTGTCGCTGTCCGACGTCGAACTGCGGGCGTCGCCGTGCGAGCGGAAGGTCTACGAGACTTTTCGCAAGAAGCGAATTCCCCTGGACGACTGCATCGGGGCGATCGCTCGTTTCTGCGATTGTCGGGTCTGGCGCGAGAAGAACACGGCCGGCGAGAGCAGCTATGTGTTCTTCGGCCTCGGCGCGGACATCGAGGTCGCGCATTATCTGGCCGAATTGATCGACGGCGCCGTCCGCGCCGAGCTCGGCCGCTTCAAGACCTCGGTCGACTACAGCAGGTTCCGGCACCAGGAGCGGCATCTGGCCAATGCCTCCTTCGCGCTCGGGATGGTGGGGTCCATCGCGGACAGGCTGGTGGCGATCAAGGCCAGTCGCGATCACATCAACGAAAGCACCGGCCGCGGGCTGGTGGTTCTCAAGACGTCGGTGGTCGATGCGGAGTTCGACAAGCTCGACCTGAAGATGCGGACCCAGCGCAGCAGCAGCCGGATGGTGTCGATGACGGCCTATGAAGCCGGCGGCGCCGCCGGCGCGTCGCTGGCCATCAATCCCGGGCTTGCAGGGTCGCAGTCAAGGACCGCTCCCAAAGGGAGCTGAGCGCGTCGGGGGAGGGCGTGCAGCGTCACCGTCATTGCAGTTCAGTCGATCGACTTCTCGAGCTTCTGGGCTGCCCGGAAGTCGTCCATGTGCTGCAGGTTGGGCCCATACGCAGCCTCCTGGTCAGCAGGTGGTAGATCCGGGCCACGACGGTTTGCAGATGTTTCATTCGTCCGCGCGGCATCGCCCGGGGCCTTGCAAAGGGCTCGGACCGCGTGCGCTCGGAAATAATCAAAAGCGTCTGACATCGCGGACTCAACGTCCCGCGAAACGATTGGTTCTTGGATTGGTCCTCGTTCGCGCGCCCCAAAGCGCCTCCAGGAACGCTGTCGAATGGGAGAACTTAGCTCGTCACGAAGCTATGGGATGGGCGAGGTATGTTCTTCTTTTTCTCGAACCGGCTGGGATGTCTCGGCTCGCTGCTGGTCTCCGGGTTGATCACTCTCGCGCTGCTTGTTCTGTTCGGGATCGTTCGGTTCTAACCGCCCGCGGGTTCAGGAACCTGGCCCTCGCTGACCCGTTGTTGGCACTCTCGTCCAGCCATGGAGGGCGCCCTTGGAAAGTACGATCATCGGAGAATTCGACACGCGCCGCGGCGCCGAGCTTGCGGTTGAGCATGTCGTGCAGGAATGCGGCGTGCCGCGAAGCGACGTCTTCGTCCAGCCCGTCGGTGGCGCGAACACGTCGGGGACACGCCCGGCCGGTCCTGACGCCAAGGCCGCGCCTGCGCCGGAGGGACACCAGAAGCTGGAAGGCCGGATCGAGGTCTCCGTGGATTTTCACGGCGATGCGCCTGAGAAGATCGCGGACGCCTTGAAAGGCGCAGGTGCGAAGACTGTCCGAACCAAGTAGCGGCAATGGGCGACTGTGGCGCCGGAATCCGCGCACGCTGAACGGCCACTCTGGTTCTGAGTCGGGGAACCCCTTGCGCGGTCAGTGCGTTTCAACGCGAACGCAGATTGCGAGGTCTCCCTGCTTCAGAGCTCATCGACCCTGATCCCCGGCGACACCGTCTGGCGGCGGTGCGAGGCGCGGCGTGTGGCGGTTCTGAACGATGCTGCCGCTTATTTCGCGGCCCTGCGGCAGACCCTGCTGCAGGCGCAGGACCTCGTCTATATCGTCGGGTGGGATATCCATAGTGAGACCAGGCTGGTCGGCGAGTCCGGGCGAGCGGATGATGGCTTGCCGGAGCAACTCGGCCCATTCTTGCGCGCGCTGGTCCACCGCCGTCCCACCTTGCACATCAACATTCTCGTCTGGGACTTCGTCTCGTTCTACGCCTCCGAGAGGGAATGGAATTCCGCGGCCAAATTTACCGCCGACACAGATGGCCGCGTCCGGTTTCACCTGGATGCCACGCTTCCCTTTGGGTCGGCCCAACACCAGAAGATCGTCTGTGTCGATGGTTCACTGGCGTTCGTCGGCGGGCTCGATCTGACGATCAGGCGTTGGGACACCAGTGATCATCGCGCCGATCACGCATCGCGCTGTGATCCCCAGGGCAAGCCATACCTGCCGTTTCATGACGTTCAATGCGTGGTCGATGGGGATGCGGCGGCGCAGTTGTTCGACCTCGTGGAGCAACGCTGGCGCGCGGCGGGCCAACAGATTGATGATCGGCGCCCGCTGAAAAGCTTGCGCTGGCCGGCGATTGTTCCGGTCGAGGCTGAACATATTCCGGTGGGTATCGCCAGGACCGAGGTGGTTTGTCCGGCAGGTTCGACGCTCCGGGAGGTCGAACGCTCGCTGATTGCAGCGATGCGGTCCGCGACGAAATTCGTGTACATCGAGAACCAGTTCACCAGCGCCACCAAGATCGCGCGCGAATTGGCGGAGCAGATGCTGCGCGTGCCTTCGCTTCGGGTTCTGATCGTCACCCCAAAACTGCACTCCTCATGGCTGGAATCCCAAGCGATGCAGAACGGCCGGGGCGCTTTCATCGATTGCTTCAGTTCGGCCGGCGTCGCCGATCGCATCCGCTTCGTCTACCCGGTCTCGGGGAACGGGGATACGGAAGCGGCCGTGATGGTGCACAGCAAGCTCATGATCGTCGACGATCGGATCTTGAGGATCGGTTCGGCCAATTTGAACAATCGATCGATGGGTGCCGATAGCGAATGTGACCTGATCTTCGAAGCCGCATCAGACGAGCATCGGGAGTTCATCGCCTCGGTCCGCCGTCGCCTGATCGCCCATTTCTGCGGTCTCGATGAACAGACCGTCGCGCAAAACGAAGATCGTCTTTTTGCGCTCCTGGACGACGTCGCAAGCGGGACGAAGGCGCTGCGGGACGTTGAATCCTCGGTCCTGACCAGCGCTCTGGCCACGATGGTTCAGCCGGTGGCGGACCCTGAGGCGCCTCTTCATCTGGAGCGGGCGGCATCGCGGATGTGGAGCACGAAGACGATCATTGGGATGGTCTCGATCGCCGTGGCGCTTTTTGGACTGGCGATGGCCTGGTCCTACACGTCGTTGAGCGATTTCGCCGACGCGGGCCGGATGTCGACGCTTCTGTCTGCCTATTCGCAGTCCGTTTGGGGTCCGCCATTCGCGATTGCAGCTTTCGTCGTCGGCGGGTTTGTCGTGTTTCCGGTTCTCGTGCTCATTGCGGCGACTGCTGCCGCACTGGGACCATGGCTAGGCTTCGTCACCGCCATGACGGGGGTCGTGCTCAGCGCCTTTATCCTGTTTGCGATCGGACGGGCACTCGGGCGCGAACGCCTCCAGCGTTTGCTCGGACGACGTACCGCGCGCATCCAGGAACGTGTTGTCGGCAAGGGCATTCTGGCTGTCGTCGTCATCCGGATGATCCCGATCGCGCCGTTCTCAGTGGTGAATGTCGTGGCTGGCGCGAGCACGCTGCCTCTGCGTGACTTCCTGGTCGGAACGCTGCTCGGCATGACGCCCGGCATTCTCGCCATGGCAGTTTTGGGGGCTCAGATCGCTGATCTCGCCAGGAACGCGTCCTGGGTCAACATGTTGCTGCTCGCACTGGCGTTCCTGGGCTGGCTCGCGATCTGCGCCGGCGCGCAATTCGTCGCGACGTGGCTCGCCGGGAGGCGCTGATGCGCTTCATGACGTGGAATGTGCATGGCACCTTCAATCTCAATCCGAAGTTCGATCTGGAAGGGATCTGTTCCATCATTCGCAAATGGGCTCCCGATGTCGTCGCGCTTCAGGAGGTGGATTCGCGATCGCGATCGGACGATCCGTTTGCGAAGCTGGCGAGCGTCGTCGGCGATCACGGTGTTCACGCCAAGTCGATCGTCACGGCCGATGGCGACTACGGCCAGACGCTCCTGAGCCGCTTTCCATTCTCCGGCCCGCCCGAGATCGTCGACGTGTCGTATCGTGAGCGGGAGCCGCGCCGAGCGATCGCCGCGGGACTGCTGACACCGGTTGGCGATGTTCGCGTGGTGGCCACGCATCTCGGCCTGAGCATCCACGAGCGCCACGCGCAGGCTCAGGCGCTGGTGAGCCTGGTGAAACCTGGAAGGACCGTCGTCCTCGGGGATTTCAACGACTGGTTCTGGATCAAATCGGTGCGGCGCGTGCTCGCGCAGGTCTGCCCAAACCGTACGCGGCTGCGAACTTTCCCGTCGCATTTGCCCCTGCTGCGGCTTGACCGGATCTATGCGACGTCCGACAGCCCGATCGGGAAGGTTTGGACCGACGAAGGCGCGAGGGCCTATTCAGACCATTTGCCTGTTATTGCAGACATCGAGATCCCTGCGGGGTCAAACGCATCGAAAGTGCGATAAAAAAAGTGCTGTCTGCAGAAGGACTTGGCTACTGTGCATGGGGTTGTTTTCGCACATTATGCAGTCGGCCCGCAGTGCCGCTCAGCGGGACCACGAGGAACTCTTTCCTCACCTCAGCATTATCTGGCCATGACGGAAGACATTTCCTACCGGCGCAAGCCCTTGACTCCCGAGCAGCGGCAGGCGCGCGATGCGACACGCCGTGTCGAAGCCGAAAAAGCCATGCGCGATCATGAAGCTGCGCAGAAGGCGTTTTATGCCAACAAGGAACGGCTAAGGGCCGAACGGTTGGCACGTGAACAGACGGAGGCGAAGGGCTGACCGTACGCGGTCGCCCCGTCAAGGATGTCCTTGCCCGCGAGCGCCGGTCTCAGTGCCGGTGAGGGATGCGGGTCACGCTCAACGCCTGCTTCAGCGCCTGAACGGCACTTGCGAAAGGTCTGCGAGGCGATTGCGCCTCGATCGCTTCGGCTGCGACGCGACAATCGTCAGCGACCTTGAGCAACCCGCCTCGCGCGAGGTCCATGGTGGAGAGAGCTGCCTGCTCCAGGCAGACCCGTTCAAGCCGTCGAAACTCCCGCAGTTCTTTGCTCATGCGTCAGCTCTCGATGTCCCCGGCGCCATGCGGCGCTGAGTCTGCTTAATGAACAGTAAACATCTCTGCCTAGCCGGGTTGGCTGGCGTAGAGCTGGTGGGTGCCTTGGGCACGCCCAGCGGGCTTGACGGCGTTTGGCTTCCGCCGGAAGCTTCCAACGACCCTGAATTGAACCACGGAGACGTTCGCTTCCAGCCAGTCCGATCCCGATCAGCGCAAACGACAATGGAGCTGACCATGACCACGTTCGACAAGCGCGAGCAGGGCTTTGAGGCCAAATTCGTCCACGACGAGGAGCTCATGTTCAAGGCCACGGCCCGGTCCAACAAGCTGCTCGGGCTCTGGGCCGCAACCCAGCTCGGCCTCAGCGGCGATGCCGCGGCCGGCTACGCGACCGCGTTGGTGACGGACCATCTGGAGAGCCAGTCGATGGATGAGATCCTCGACAAGGTGGCAGGCGATCTTGCCGCCAAAGGCGTCGCACGCGAACAGGTCGCAGCCAGGCTTCAGGAATGCTTGCACCATGCGTTGTTGCAACTCGAAGCGGACAAGTGAAAGCAAGCCGGCCCTCGACGGCTGGGATCGGGAGGCGGGCGGTGACTTGCGGAATATCTTGCGGAGTATCTTGCAGCAGCCTCGGCAAATGGGCCGGCGCGATCGCACTCGCTGCTGCGATCCTGGTCGGCTGCAGCGGCGCTGAGGTATCGGCCACGCCGCTGACGCCATTTCGCTACGAGGCGCAGGCGCAGCGTCATTGCCCGCACGACCGGGTTGTCTGGCTCGATTTCAGCAAAGGTGTCTATTACGGCAAAGGCCAGAAGCGGTACGGCCAGGGTTTTGACGGCAGCTTCGTCTGCCTGAGCGAAGCCCGTGACAGTCTTTATCGGCGTTCGCTGCTTGGACTGCGGTAAGCGTATTGTTCGGGAAGTGCTGGGTGCTCAGGCGAAGGCCAATGCCACGAGGCTGGAGCACAGCAGGACCAGACCACCGGCGGTCAATGCCAGGAAGCCATCGGATACGAGGTCATGGTTGCGCATGGGACACCTGCCGCTCTCGTCTGCGATGCTCGATCGGATCGATTAAAAATGTCCGAACGCGCCGTCTTGAAAGGGTGATGCTTGCCGTCCGCGCGAGTGCCTCAGGCCCTCGTGCGGTAACCTTCAAACGCATGGGCCAGGAAGATCCCCGCGCTTACCAAACCCATCAGTGCCGAAACCGTCTCGATCATCGTCTCATTCCATTCCGCCCTGCACGCGAGAAAACGCGGGCGGCCTTGCACAGTCAAAAGAATTCCAGTGAGCGGCGCGACAATGGGGGTGGAGTGAGGATTTGGCGCAACAGAATGTCCAGGCGTGGCACAGAGCAGGGCACCGGCGCCCCGTAGTTCAACGGGGCGAGCGCATACCCCCTGTTTACCATCCCGGCGTGAACGCCGTGCGCTCCCCATTTCCGCCGTGTTCGGGTTGCGTTATCGTTACCACTTCCGACGCGGTGGTGGGCCGCCTCGGAGCAAAGGACCGGACAGCGCTACCCGTAGCCAAAGCGGGTTAGGTACGCCTCCGGCAAAGTGGTATTTGGGGCGAATGGGGATCCAACGGTCAGATTCGGTTTTGCGGGCCGCGCGCGCTGCTGCGATGGCCGCGACCTGCCTTGCGCTCGCCAATTGCGCCTCCTCCAACAAATTCGCCAGCCGGGTCGATCCGAAATACGGCGTGTCCTCGAGCCCCCGGGTCGTGGCTTTGGGCGATCCGGTCCCGAAGGGCGGCGGCGCCTATCGCGTCGGCAAGCCCTATGTGGTGGGTGGCCGGACCTATGTGCCCGAAGAGGACGTCAACTACCGCGCCGAGGGCATGGCGTCCTGGTACGGCGACGATTTCCACGGCCGCCTGACCGCCAATGGCGAGGTGTTCGACATGGGCTCGCTGACCGCGGCGCATCCGACCCTGCCGATGCCGTCCTATGCGCGGGTCACCAACGTCTCGAACGGCAAGTCGCTGATCGTCCGCGTCAATGACCGCGGGCCCTATCACGGCAACCGGCTCATCGACGTCTCGAACAAGGCCGCCGAACTGCTTGAATTCAAAGGCAATGGGATCGCCAAGGTCCGTGTCGAGTATGTCGGCCGGGCGCCGCTGGAAGGCTCCGACGACCGCCAGCTGATGGCCACCTTGCGCACCGGGACCCCGGCGCCGTCACCGTCGATGGTCCGGGTCGCCTCGGCGAGACCCTTCGTGCCGGAGCTGCCATCGTCGAACCGCGGCGCCATGCGCGGCGAAGTTCCGACGCCGGAGGGACGGCCCTACAATCTCGGCAACACCTCCGCCGACATGGCTTCACTCAGTGCGACCTCGGAAATGTCGGCCTCGAGCCGCAACCGGGGCCGGGCGCTCCAGAACGCGCGCGCCGTGTCCTATGACGGGGACGGCCGCTATGCGACCGAGAGCACTCCGTCCGGCGCCTACGCCTCGGATGGCGCTGCCGAGGCCCGCGGCATCCTGAGCGGCCGCGGCCTCTACTGAGCCGCGCTTTCCTTCAGGAAACTCATCAACGCCGCATTCACCTCGTCGGGCCGCTCCTGCTGGACCCAATGGCCGGCGCCCTCGATGATCAGCTTTCGCTTCAGATTGGGCAGCACGCGCTCGAGTTCGTTGACGCGCTTGGCTCCGATCAGGCCGGTGATGACGGCGTCTTTCGAACCGGCAATGAAGAGCGACGGCTGATGGATTTGCGCGTCCTGCCAGGGCGCCGTCAGCTCCCAATTGCGATCGAGGTTGCGATACCAGTTCAGCCCGCCGCGGAAGCCGGACTTGCGGAAGGTTTCGGTGAAATAGGCAAGGTCAGTCTCGGTGAGCCAGGCCGGCACAGGCTCCTCCGGGTTGCCGTGGCCGAGGAATCCCTTGCCCTCCAGCACGAACATGGCTGCGGAGGGATCGGCAAGGCCGCGCCCGCCGAGCACGATGCGCATGGTGCGCGCGACGTCGCGCTCGAACTCGGCTTCGGCAACGCCGGGCGCCTGGAAATACTGCCAATAGAAATTGGTGATGCCGCCCTGGCGCAGGAGATCGAGCGGCTTGCCGCGGCCGCGGAACGGCGGCGGCACGCTCAGCCCGGCGACCGCCGTGAAGAGTCGGGCCGGAACAGCGCCGCGTGCCAAGCCACCGGTGCACCCCAGTCGTGGCCGACCACCATGGCCTTGGTCTCGCCAAGCGCCTGCACGAGGCCGACGATATCGCCGACCGTGTCGAAGATCGAATAGGCCGTCGCCTCGGGCGGCGCTGAGCTCTGGCCATAGCCGCGCATGTCGGGGGCGACGACGCGAAACCCGGCCTGCGCCAGCGCCGGGATCTGGTGGCGCCAGGAGTAGGAGAGTTCCGGCCAGCCGTGGCACAGCACCACCAGCGGCCCCTGACCGGCTTCACGGATGAACAGGTCGATCCCGTTGGCCTTGATCACGCGGGTGGATGACATCGCTTTTCCGCCTTGTTTCAGGGGTTTGGTCAGAAAATCTGAGGTGCCACGATAGGGGCGGGACGAGAATCGTGCAATCTCGGGACAAGCGGCCACCCCGTGTTGTTTGCACCGGCTCCAACTGTTAGAACGCCGCTCTCAGGGCTTGGCCATGGAATTTCATCTTTCCTCGTTTAGGCGCACCCGGTTTACCGCCGGAGCGCTGGCGCGCGGGCTGATCGCGACGGCTCTGGTGGCGGCCATTGGCTGGAGCGGGGCGCTCTACGCCGCCAACCAGAGCGTCCAGGGCGCCAAGAAAACAGATGATTCCGGCTTCGACGGCGACGCCCCGACCGCGATCCTGATCGAGGCCTCCAGCGGCAGTGTGCTGTTCGAGAAGAACGCCGACGAGCTCCGCGCGCCCTCGAGCATGATGAAGCTGATGACCGCCGAGGTCGTCTTCAACGCCATCAAGAAGGGCGACATCAAGCTGACCGACGAATACCGGATCAGCGAGAACGCCTGGCGCAAGGGCGGCGCACCCTCCGGCGGCTCGACCATGTTCGCCGCCATCAACAGCAAGGTCACGGTCGACGATCTCCTGCACGGGGCGATCATCCAGAGCGGCAACGACGCCTGCATTGCGCTGGCCGAGGCCATGGCGGGCAGCGAGCGGATTTTCGCCGCCGACTTCATGACCAAGCGAGCTCGCGAGCTTGGCCTCACGAAATCGACCTTCGGCAATTCCAACGGCCTGCCGGACCCCGCCAACAAGATGACGGTGCGCGAGCTCGGCATTCTCGCCCGGCACATCATTCTCGACTTCCCCGAATTCTACAAACTGTTCGGCGAGAAGGAATACACCTGGAACAAGATCCGCCAGCCCAACCGCAATCCGCTGCTCAATTCGATGGAAGGCGCCGACGGTCTGAAGACCGGCTACACCAAGGAAGGCGGCTACGGCATGGTCGGCTCGGCGGTGCAGAACGGCACGCGGCTGATCGTCGTCATTAACGGGCTGGAAGACCCCGACGATCGCGCGACCGAAGCCAAGAAGATGCTTGAATGGGGTTTTCGCAATTTCGAGACCCGCACCCTGATCGCGGCCGATCAGCCGGTCGGCTACGCCAAGGTGTTCGGCGGCGAGAGCCGCTCGGTCAAACTGGTCGCCAAGACGCCCGTGAAGGTGATGGTGCACAAGAACGGCAGCGACAAGCTGATCGCGCGCGTCGTCTATAACGGCCCGGTGCGCGCGCCGGTCGAGGCCGGGCAGAAGGTCGGGCTGGTCAGGGTCTGGCGCAGCGGCAACATCGCAGTGGAGACGCCGGTCTATGCCGCTGACGCGATCGGCACCGGCTCGACCGTGCGCCGCGCGATCGACGGCGCCAGCGAGCTGGTGATCGGCATGTTCCGTGCGGGCGCCGAGAAGCTCTGATCATGAGTGAAAGCGCGGTAAAGTGGCCGTCCGGACGCGGGCGTTTCGTCACCTTTGAAGGCGGCGAGGGGACGGGCAAGTCGACCCAGATCAAGAAGCTCGCCGACCGTCTCAAGGCCGCCAGGATGCGTATCCTCGTCACGCGCGAGCCGGGCGGCTCGCCGGGCGCCGAGATCATGCGCCATCTGGTGCTGTCAGGCATGGGCAAGCTGCTCGGACCCGAAGCCGAGACGCTGCTGTTCGCGGCCGCCCGCGACGATCATGTCCACACCGTGATCCAGCCAGCGCTCAACCAGGGCACGTGGGTGCTGTGCGACCGCTTCGCCGACTCGACGCGGGCCTATCAGGGCAGCCTCGGCCGCGTGCCGGCCGCGCTGATCAACGCGATGGAGCGGGTCACGATCGGCGATCTCAAGCCGGACCTCACCATCATCCTCGACCTGCCGGTCGAGATCGGCCTGCAGCGCGCGGCCGCGCGCCGCGGCAGCGGCACGCCGGACAGGTTCGAGGCCGAGAAGCTCGGTTTCCATCAGGGCCTGCGCGAAGCCTATCGCAAGATCGCGGCGGACGATCCCGCGCGCTGCGTGCTGATCGACGCCAATTCCGATCCCGACACGGTTGCCGGACGCATCTGGATCGCGATGCGTGATCGCCTGCTCCCGACGCCGGCAACGGTGGTGTCCATATGAGCCCGCGTCAGACCGAGCGCGAAACTGCCATGTCTCATCCGCGCGAGACGAGCGTTCTGTTCGGCCATCGCGAGGCCGAGACCGCGCTGCTCGCCGCCTATCGCAGCGGGCGCATCCCGCACGCCTGGCTGATCGGCGGGCCGCAAGGCATCGGCAAGGCGACGCTGGCGTATCGGATGGCGCGCTTCGTGCTCGCTCACGGCCAGCCGCTGGCGCCTTCCGTGCAGCGCGCCGAAGACCTCGCCATCAATCCCGATCACGCCGTGGCACGGCAGGTTGCTGCGAGTTCGCACGGTGGCCTGCTGACGCTGGAGCGCACCGCCAACGACCGCGGCGTAATGCGCACCGTGATCACCGTGGACGAAACGCGCGAGACGATCGGTTTCTTCGGCTCGACCGCGACAGCCGAAGGCTGGCGCGTCTGCATCGTCGACACCGTCGACGAGCTCAATCCGAATGCCGCCAACGCGCTGCTGAAAATTCTCGAGGAGCCGCCGCAGCAATCGCTGTTCCTGCTGGTGAGCCACGCGCCGGCGCGCGTGCTCGCCACGATCCAATCGCGCTGCCGCAAGCTGCGTCTCCGCGCGCTCGCAACCGACGACGTGATTGCTGCAGCCGCAACCGCTGCCGATCTCGACCCGAACGATCCGGCGTTGCGCGAGGCGGCGGAGGCGTCCGAGGGCAGCGTCGCGCGGGCGCTGACGCTGCTCGGCGGTGACGCCCTGAAGCTTCAGCAGCGCACGGCCGCGCTGCTGGCGCGACTGCCGCAGGTCGATCCGCGCGAATTGCATACGCTCGGCGAATCGCTCGGCACCAGCGACCGCGTTGCGCTTGCCGCCTTCATCGACGGCATCGATCGCTGGATCGCGGAACGCCTGCACGCCGACGAGGCCAATGCCAACCAGAACCTGCCGCGCCTTGCGCGCCTAGCTGAGGTATGGGAAAAGATCGTCCGCGCCGCGCGCGACACCGAAACCTATAATCTGGAGCGAAAGCCCTTAGTCTTCTCGGTGTTCGGCTGGCTGGCGGACGCAACGCGCTAGAGCATGATCCGGAAAAGTGTGCAGCGGTTTTTCCGATAGGATCGTGCTCAAGACAATAAACTAACGCAGGTTCGTTTCCCAATTTCGAGAAGCCGGTAAAGGAATTCGTCGTGGCAGCGCGAGCTAAGAAAATCGCTAAAGGCAAGAGCAGCAAGAAGAAGGCTGCCACCAAGGCCGTCAAGAAAGGCGCGAAGAAGGCCGTGAACGCGCGCGCGCGCAAAGCTGCCAAGAACGTCAAGAAAGCCACGAAGACCAAAAAGACGGCCGCCAAAAAAACCGGGAAGAAGAGCGCCGCGAAGACGGCAAAGAAGGCAGCGAAGAAGCAGGTCGTCGCCAAGAAGACGGTGAAGACAGGAACCAAAAAGCCAGCCAAGGCTTCGGCGAAGAACAGGGCCTCGGCGAAGAAGATAGCCAAGACGGCGAGGGTGGCTGCGTCCGCAGTGACCGCCGCACCAGCTCCTGTCGCGACGCCGCCGAAGACTGCGAAGCCCGATGTATCGAAACCCAAGGCCCCGCGCGCGCCGAAGTCCATCGCAGCGCCGCACGCCAACACGCCCGTGGCCGTCCCCGCGCGCGACAACGTCTTCTACATCACGACTGCGATCGCCTATCCCAATGGCAGCCCGCATATCGGCCACGCCTATGAGGCGATCGCGACCGATACGTTGGCGCGCTTCGCGCGACTCGACGGCAAGGATGTGTTCTTCCTGACCGGCACCGACGAGCACGGCCAGAAGATGGTTCAGACCGCGGCCGGCGAAAAAATGTCCGTCTCGGAGCTCGCCGCCCGCAATGCCGGCCGTTTCAAGCAAATGGACGAGCGCCTGAACGTGTCGTTCGACCGCTTCATCCGCACCACCGAGGAGCAGCATCACCGCTCCAGCCAGGAGATCTGGCGGCGCATGGAAGCGAACGGGGATATCTATGCCGACATCTATGCCGGCTGGTATTCCGTGCGCGACGAAGCCTATTACGCGGAGGACGAGACGCGCCTGAACGAGGACGGCGTGAGGCTCGGGCCGCAGGGCACGCCGGTCGAATGGGTCGAGGAGAAGAGCTACTTCTTCCGCCTGTCGGCCTATCAGGACAAGCTGCTCAAGCTGTACGAGACGCAGCCCAATTTCATTGGGCCCGACTCCCGCAAGAACGAGGTGGTGAGCTTCGTCAAGGGTGGCCTGCGCGACCTCTCGATCTCGCGCACGACGTTCGACTGGGGTGTCAAGGTGCCCGGCGACGAAGATCACGTGATGTATGTCTGGGTCGACGCGCTCACCAACTACATCACCGGCGTCGGCTTCCCCGACGAGAGCGACAACAACTGGCGTTATTGGCCTGCCGACGTGCACATCATCGGCAAGGACATCATCCGCTTCCATGCGGTGTACTGGCCGGCTTTCCTGCTGTCGGCCGGGATCCCCCTCCCGAAGCGGGTCTATGCCCATGGCTTCCTGTTCAGCAGGGGCGAGAAGATGTCGAAGTCGGTCGGCAACGTGGTCGATCCCTTTAACCTCGCCGACCAGTACGGCGTCGACCAGATGCGCTATTTCTTTCTGCGCGAGGTGCCGTTCGGCCAGGACGGCAACTACAATCACGAGGCCATCGTCGCGCGCATCAATGCCGATCTCGCCAACGATCTCGGCAATCTCGCGCAGCGCTCGCTGTCGATGATCGCGAAGCAGCTCGGCGGCGTGCTCCCGGAGCCCGGCGAATTCAGCGATAACGACAAGGCGATCCTGTCACAGGCTGACGACATGCTCGCGGCGTCCCGCGAAGCGATGGCGACGCAGCAAATCCATCACTGGCTCAATGCCGTGTGGGCCGTGGTCGCGGAAGCCAACCGCTATTTCGCGGGCGAAGCGCCGTGGGCGCTCGCCAAGACCGATCCTGTCAGGCAGAGGACGGTGCTCTACGTCACCGCCGAAGTCGTGCGCCAGATCGCAATCCTGGCCCAGCCGGCGATGCCGACGGCCTCGGGATTGCTGCTGAACAGCCTCGGTATCCCCGAAGCGGAGCGCAACTTCGCCGCGCTTGGTGGCGCAACGCGCATCGCGCCCGGTACGACGCTGCCCGCGCCGACGCCGGCCTTCCCCCGCTATATCGAGCCGGCAGCCTAAAGGCGTTCGCACCATGCTGGTCGACAGCCACTGCCATTTGGATTTTCCGGATTTTGCGGAGGATCTCGACGGGATCGTGTCGCGGGCGCGAGCGGCCGGCATCGGCCGCATGGTCACGATCTCGACGCGGGTGAGGAAACTGAACCAGCTTTTGGCCATCTCCGAGCGCTATGACGACGTCTATTGCTCGGTCGGCACCCATCCGCATAACGCTGATGAAGAAGACGGCATCGCGCCGGACG
This sequence comes from Bradyrhizobium sp. 17, assembly GCF_023073515.1. Classification (NCBI taxonomy): domain Bacteria; kingdom Pseudomonadati; phylum Pseudomonadota; class Alphaproteobacteria; order Hyphomicrobiales; family Nitrobacteraceae; genus Bradyrhizobium; species Bradyrhizobium sp. 17. Next base: position 20,863 of record NZ_JADPJQ010000074.1, read on the forward strand.
AGCTGATCGCTTTGACGCAGCATCCCAAGGTCGTCGCGCTCGGCGAAGCCGGGCTCGACTATTTCTACGACAACGGCTCGCCGGAGGCGCAGGCGAGGGGCTTTCGTGCCCACATCGCCGCCGCCCGCGCCACCGGCCTGCCGCTGGTGATCCACACCCGCGAGGCTGACCAGGATTGCGGCCGTATCCTTGAAGAGGAGACGGCAAAGGGATCGTTTCGCGCGGTGTTGCATTGTTACACCGGCGGGCGCGAGCTGGCGCTGAAGGCGGTCTCGCTCGGGCTCTATATCGGCTTCACGGGCATCCTGACCTTCAAGAAGTCCGAGGCCTTGCGCGCGCTTGCGGCCGAACTGCCGTCCGACCGTATTCTGGTTGAAACAGACTCGCCCTACCTTGCGCCGGGCAAGTTCCGGGGCAAGCGCAACGAACCGGCCTATGTGGTCGAGGTCGCAAAAGTGCTCGCCGAAACACGCGGCGTGTCGTTTGACGAGATCTCGCGCCAGACAAGCGAAAACTTCTTTCGCCTGTTCTCCAGGGTGAAACCTTAGAACTGGGAGCCGCATGACGCTGACGCTGACGATCCTGGGCTGCGGCTCCTCCGCCGGCGTGCCGCGTCCGGCACTCGGCTGGGGTGCCTGCGATCCCAACAATCCCAAGAACCGCCGTCGCCGCTGTTCGCTGCTGGTCGAGCAGACATCGGGCGAGGGCACCACGCGTATCGTGATCGACACCTCGCCTGACCTGCGCGAGCAATTGCTCTCGACCAATGTCGACCACATCGATGCCGTGTTCCTGACCCACGAGCACGCCGATCAGACCCACGGCATGGACGACCTGCGTTCGGTCGTGATGCACATGCGCCGGCGGATTCCGACCTATCTCAATCAGACGACTGCGAACGACATCATGTCGCGGTTCTCCTATTGCTTCGTCTCACCGGCGGGCAGCGACTATCCGCCGATCCTGACGGCGCAGTCGATCGAGGCCGGTGACAGCCAGACCATCCAGGGGAAGGGCGGCCCGGTGACGATGACGGCCTTCCTGGTGCAGCACGGCAACATTCCCGCGCTGGGCTATCGCATCGGCGATGCCGCCTACACGCCCGATCTCAACGACATCCCACGCGAGAGCTGGAGCGCGCTGGAAAATCTGGATCTCTGGATCGTCGATGGCCTGCGCTACACCAGCCATGTCAGCCATTTCAGCATCAACGACGCGTTGTCCTGGATCGAGCGCTTCAAGCCGAAGCGCGCCGTCATCACCAACATGACGGCCGACGTCGATTATGAGGTGATCCGGCAGTCGCTGCCGGCGGGAGTGGTGCCCGCGTATGACGGGCTGCGGCTGGAGACCCGCTGAACCTGCGGGGGAAATTCCGGCGAGAGCCGGCATACTCCTTGCTTGCGCTAGCCCCATCATGTTGATCTAACGTCTGAAAGACAGGCGCCGGGCAGGGGCGATATTCATGCAGGACCGGCGCGCGACGTGCGATCGCCGGGACCTTCTGAATCGCTTCGTATGAGGATGGGGATCGCGTTGGCAGGGGACGATGTCACGAGCCGGGGGCCGGTGCGACGCGCGCTAGATCTCCTTTATCTCGGTGCGGGCTACGCCGCCGGAGCCTTCATGGTTGCGATCTTTGCAATCATGATGATCATGTCGATCGGGCGCCAGTTTGCGGTCAACATTCCCGCCGGCGATGATTTCGCCTCATGGTGCATGGCCGCGATGGCATTCCTCGGCCTCGCTCACACCTTCAAGCGCGGAGAGATGATCCGGGTCGGCCTGTTGCTGGAGCGTCTGCATGGGCGCTCCAAACAGGTGGCGGAGGTCGTGGCCCTTGGTATTGCCGCCGCTTTCATCCTCTATTTCACCCGGCATGCCGTGCAGATGACCTACGATTCCTGGCGCTTCAACGACGTGGCGCAGGGCGTCGTCGCGCTTCCGCTCTGGATTCCGCAGCTCGGGTTTTCCGGCGGACTCGTGATCCTCTCGATCGCGCTCATTGATGAAATGGTCAGTGTCATCAGCGGCAACCGGCCGAGCTACGAGAAGGGCTCGCCGGACGAGACTCCGGACGAATTCATCGAGCGGATATCGCAGGGCGGCGGAGGTTGACGATGGCCAATCTCGGCATGATCGAACTATCGTTCATTCTGCTCGGCGTCATGATCGTGCTGCTGGGAAGTGGCATCTGGATCGCGGTTTCGCTGGGGCTTGTCGGCTTCGTGGCGATGGCGCTGACCACGAGCCTGCCGCTCGGCTCCGTGCTTGCGACCACGACATGGAGCGCAAGCTCGTCATGGACGCTGGCTGCGCTGCCGTTGTTCATCTGGATGGGCGAGATCCTCTTCCGCACCAAATTATCCGAGGAAATGTTCCGGGGCCTGTCGCCCTGGGTGCAGTGGCTGCCGGGGCGTCTGACCCATGTCAACGTGATCGGCTGCGGCATCTTCGCGGCAGTGTCGGGTTCGTCGGCGGCGACCTGTGCGACCATCGGCAAGATCGCGCTGCCCGAACTGGACAAGCGTGGTTACGATAAGGGCTTGAGTCTAGGCTCGCTCGCGGGCTCCGGCACGCTCGGCCTGCTGATCCCGCCGTCGATCCCGATGGTGGTCTATGCGGTCACGGCGAATGTCTCCGTGCTTCAGGTGTTCCTCGGCGGCTTCCTGCCGGGCGTGCTCGTGATGGTGCTCTATTCGGGCTACATCATCATCTGGTCGCTGCTGAACCCGAAGAAGATTCCGCCGCGCGATCCCCCGATGCCGTTCCGCCAGAAGCTGCGCGAGTCGGCCAGGCTTGCGCCCTGCCTGTTGCTGATCCTGGCAGTCTTCCTCTCCCTCGTGCTCGGCTTCGCGACGGCGACGGAATGCGCCGCCTGGGGCGTTTCGGGCGCGCTGCTGCTGGCGTGGTGGAGCCGCACGCTCACGCGCAAGAACTTCCTCGAGAGCATCATGAGCGCGACGCGCCTGACCTGCATGATCATGCTGATCCTGGCAGGCGCTGCCTATACGACCGCAGCGATGGCCTATACGGGCATTCCGGCGGCGCTCGCCACCTGGGTCCAGGGCCAGCAGCTGACGCCGGGCATGCTCGCGCTGTATCTGAGCATCATGTACATCATCCTGGGATGCCTGATCGACGGCATCTCGATGATCGTTCTGACCGCCGTGATCGTGCTGCCGATGGTCAAGCAGGCCGGTCTCGACCTGGTCTGGTTCGGCGTCTATCTCATCATCCACGTGGAGATGGCGCAGATCACGCCGCCGGTCGGTTTCAATCTGTTCGTGCTCCAGAACATGAGCGGGCGTGATACCTTGACCGTCGCGCGGGCGGCGTTCCCGTTCTTCGTCCTGTTGCTCGCCGCCGTGTTCATCATCACGGAATATCCGCAGATCGTGATGTTCCTGCCCAAGCTTGCTTTCCCAGACTGAGCGTACCGGTTTTGAAATTGACTGTGAGGAGAAGCCCGATGATGTCTCGTTTATTCCGCGCATCCTTGATCGCCAGCGCCGTGCTGGCTGCGACACCCGCTTTGGCTCAGACCAAATGGAATCTGCCGGCGGCATATCCGGCCGACAATCCGCACTCCGAGAATCTCGTCGCGTTCGCCAAGGACGTCGAAGCCGGCACGTCCGGCAAGCTCCAGATCACGGTTCATCCGGGCGCCTCACTGTTCAAGGCGCCCGACATCAAGCGCGCGGTGATGACCGGGCAGGCGCAGATGGGCGAAGTCTTGCTGTCGATCCACGAGAACGAGGATCCGGTATTCGGCGTCGACGTCGTGCCATTTCTGGCGACCAGCTTCCCGGATGCCATGAAGCTGTACCAGGCGTCGAAGCCGCTGATTACCAAGAAGCTCGATGCGCAGGGTCTGAAGCTCCTGTTCGTCGTGCCGTGGGCGCCGCAGGGCGTCTATGTCAGCAAGCCGCTTGCGACCATCGAAGACATGAAGGGCCTGAAATGGCGGGCCTACAACGTTGGGACCGCGCGCATCGGCGAGCTGGTTGGCGCGCAGTCGGTCACCATTCAAGCCGCCGAGCTGCCGCAGGCACTTGCGACCGGCGTCGTGAACTCGTTCATGTCGTCAGGCGGCACGGGCTACGATGCGAAGGCATGGGAGTCGCTGAAGTACTTCTATGATGTGCAAGCCTGGATCCCGAAGGACTACACCTTCGTCAACAAGGCGGCGTTCGAGGCGCTCGACAAGCCGACCCAGGAGGCCATCCTCAAGGCCGCCGCGACCGCGGAAACCCGCGGCTGGAAGGCCTGGCAGGACAAGAGCACCTGGTACATCGATCAGCTCAAGGCCAAGGGCATGACGGTCGAGCCGCCGAGCCCGGCCCTGAAGGCTGGCTTCCAGAAGATCGGCGAACAGCTCACCGCCGACTGGCTCAAGAAGGCGGGAGCCGACGGCCAGGCCCTGGTTGACGCCTACAAGAAGATGTGAGGACGACGGGGCTCGGCGAACCCGACTAGTCGAAACTGCGCAACGACTTCGCGGCGACACCCAACCGCCGCGGAGGTCGAGACAAGCTCAGGCCGAGATCGCCTTCGCCGATCCCGCTTCATTGCGCAGCAGGAATTTCTGGATCTTTCCCGTCGACGTTTTCGGGATGGGCCCGAACACGACGGCTTTCGGCGTCTTGAAGCCGCTCATATGCGAGCGGCAGAAGGCGATGATATCGGCTTCGCTCGCGCTCGCGCCGTCCTTCAGCTCGACGAAGGCGCAGGGCACTTCGCCCCATTTCGGATCGGGCTTTGCGACCACCGCGGCGAACAGCACGGCGGGGTGCTTGTAGAGGATGTCCTCGACCTCGACGGAGGAAATGTTCTCGCCGCCGGAGATGATGATGTCCTTGGAGCGATCCTTGATGATGACGTAGCCTTGCGCGTCGAGCACGCCGAGATCGCCGGTGTGAAACCAGCCGCCCTCGAAGGCTTCCTGCGTCGCCTTGTCGTTCTTGAGGTAGCCCTTCATCACGATGTTGCCGCGGAACATGACCTCGCCGATGGTCTCGCCGTCGCGCGGTACTTGCCTCATGGTCTGCGGATCGATGACGGTGACGGCTTCCTCGAGCGGGTAGGGCACGCCCTGCCGCCGCTTCAGGCTGGCGCGCTCGGCTGCGGGCAGATCATCCCAGCCAGGCTGCTCGGCGCAGACGGAAGCGGGGCCGTAGACCTCGGTCAGGCCATAGACGTGCGTCAGCTTGATGCCGATGCTCTCGGCGCCCTCGAGCACCGCGACCGGCGGCGCGGCACCGGCGATCAGGCCGACGACGCGGCGCGCGGCATCGCCCTTCGGTGCATCGGGCGCGTTGATCAGCGTGTTGTAGACGATCGGCGCGCCGCACATATGGGTGACGCCGTGCTGCTTGATCAGCTCGAAGATTTTCGTCGGCTCGACCTTGCGCAGGCAGACGTTGATGCCGGCGGCGGCTGCGATGGTCCAGGGGAAGCACCAGCCGTTGCAGTGGAACATCGGCAGCGTCCAGAGGTACACCGGATGCTGGCCGAGTTGGCCCGCGAGAATATTGCTGACGGCGTTCAGATAGGCGCCGCGGTGATGGGTGACGACCCCCTTGGGATTTCCCGTGGTGCCCGAGGTGTAGCTCAGCGCGATCGCATCCCATTCATCGCCCGGCAGGATCGCCGCGAAGTCAGGATCGCCTTGCGCGAGCGCGGCCTCGTACTCGATCTCGCCGATGCGCCCGCCGCCTTTGAAGGCGGCGTCGTCGACGTCGATCACGAACGGTTTTGGGCCACTCATCTGTGACAGCGCATCGGTGATCACGCCGGAAAATTCGGGGTCGACCAGAATGATCCTGGCGCCGCCATGGTCGAGCTGAAATGCGATCGAAGGTGCATCCAGCCGGATGTTCAGCGCATTGAGCACCGCACCCGTCATGGGGACGGCGAAATGCACCTCGTTCATCGCCGGAATGTTCGGCAGCATCGCCGCGACGGTGTCGCCGACGCCGATGCCCTTGCCGGCAAGGTACGAAGCAAAGCGCTTGCAACGCTCATGCGTCTCGCGCCAGGTGAAGCTGCGCCCCTCGTAGACCGTGCTGACGTGATCGGGATAGACCGCGGCGCTGCGTGTGAGAAAGCTCAACGGGCTCAGCGGCACGTAGTTGGCGGGCGTCTTGTCGAGGCCGATATTGTACTGGTTCTGCCGCTCGCTCATCGACACCTCCCTTACGCGCCGGCCTACAGGAATCCGATGGAGATCCACGGAAAGACGGCGACCACGATCAATCCTACCAGCAGCGCCAGCAGATAGCCCCAGATCGGCCTGATGCCTTCGGCCGGATCGACGCGTCCGATGGCGCAGGCGGCATAATAACCGACCCCGAAGGGCGGGGCGAATAGCCCGATACCCATGGCGAGAATGATCACCATGGCATAGTGCACCTCGTGCACGCCGACCGCACGCGCAATCGGAAACAACAGCGGCCCGAACAGCACGATCGCCGGGATGCCCTCCAGCACGCTGCCGAGGATGGTGAAGGCCAGGATCGAGACGGCGATGAAGGTCGCCGCGCCGCCCGGCAGTCCGGTCATGGCCGACGCCAGCGAGCGCGAGAACCCTGATTGCGTCAGGCCCCAGGCCATGCCGGTGGCCGTGCCGATGATCAGCAAGATCGCGCCCGACAGCGCGGCGGTTTCGACCAGCATCGGAAACAGCCGCCGCCAGTCGAAGCGGCGGTAGACCAGGAGGCCGACCAGGGCGCCATAGACGATGCCGATGGTGGAGACTTCGGTGGCGGTCGCGATGCCTTCGACCACGGCGTAGCGGATCACGAAGGGCAGCGCGAGCGCGGGCAGGGCGATGACGAAGGTCTTGCCGATCTCGCCGCCTGTGGCGCGACGGACATGGCTCATGTCCTCGTGGCGGTAGCGCCACCACACCAGCATGCACAGCGTGATCGCCAGCACCACCCCGGGCAGCAGGCCGCCGGTGAACAAAGCGGCGATCGAGACGCCCGTGACCGATCCGATCGTGATCAGCACGAGACTCGGCGGAATGGTTTCGGTCTGCGCGCCGGTGGCCGCAAGAAGCGCGACGAGATCGCCGGGCTTGGCGCCGCGCTGCTTCATCTCCGGGAACAGCACGGGCGCGACCGCGGCCATGTCCGCGGCCTTGGCACCTGAGATGCCGGAGACCAGGTACATCGCGCCGACAAGCACGTAATGCAGCCCACCGCGGACATGGCCGAGCAGGCTGGCCAGGAACGCCACCATGGCCCGTGCCATGCCGGTCATTTCAATCAGGAGCCCCAAAAATACGAACAGCGGCACCGAGAGCAAAATGAGGTGGCTCATGCCCTCGTCCATCCGCCCGATCAGTACCATGACCGGCGTGCGCGTGGTCAGTGCCAGATAGCCGAAGATCGCGAGCCCGAAGCCGAACGCGATGGGAACGCCGGCAAAGACGCAGAAGCCGGCGACGCCGACGAAGAAGATGACGAGGTTGAGATTGCCGAGCGGCCGCAGATATGGCTGCGCCAGCCAGAACAAGCCGACGACGACGGCAACGGCGACCGCGGCCGTCAGCACCATGCGGTAATCGACTGCGCGCAGCAGCCGCAACAGCGCGAACGCCGCCATCAGGCAGATGCCGGCCGGCAATGCCGCGGCGCGCCACATATTGGAGATCTGCAGCGCCGGCGTGGTGATGAAGCTTTCCTCGTAGGCGTAGTCCCAGGACGGCCAGACGATCAGCGCCAGGAAGGCCAGCGCCGCGCAGGTCGCGACCAGATCGAGCCAGGCCCGCGTGGCCGGCCTGGTGCTGGCGACGACCGCGGTCATGCGCATGTGCTCGGAACGGCGGAACGCCACCGCCGCGCCCAGCATGGCGAGCCACAGGAACAGGATCGAGGCCAGCTCGTCCGACCAGATCAGCGGCCGGTGCAGGCCGTAGCGCGCGACCACGCCGGCAAACAGGATCGCAATCTCGGCGACCACCAAAATGGCCGCCGGAATTTCGACGAGGAGACCGAGTGCGCGCTCCGTCGAGGCCAGCAAGGAAGGCCGGCGAGGGGACCGAACAGCCGCCTCGCCCGCCACTCCGCTCACTTCGACCTCAAGATGAGCCATGACGGCTCCAACGCGTTACGACAGCTTGCCGACGGCTTTTTCCAGCAGGTCCCAGGCCTGGTCGCCATATTTGCCTTTCCACTCGGCATAGAAGCCGGCGGAGCGCAGCTTGTCGCGGAACGGCGCGACCGCGGGCTGATTGAAGGTCAGGCCCTTGCCCGCGAGCTCCTGCTGCAGATTGGCATTGAGCTTGGCGGTATCCTCACGCTCCTTGAGCGCTGCGGCATTGATGTTCTTGGCGACGATGGTGCGCACATCCTCGGGCAGGCTGCTCCACGCCTTGCGATTGGCCAGGAACCAGAAGCCGTCCCACATGTGGTTGGTCAGCGAGCAGTATTTCTGCACCTCATAGAGCTTGGCGGTCGAGATGATCGCCAGCGGGTTCTCCTGGCCCTCGACGATCCTGGTCTGCAGCGCGGAATAGACCTCGGCGAAATTGATCGAGGCGGGCGCCGCATCGAATGCCTTGAACATTGAGGTCCATAGCGGCGACACCGGCACGCGGATCTTGAAGCCCTTGAGATCGTCCGGATGGGTGATCGGCTTGCTCGACGACGTGGTCTGGCGGAAGCCGTTGTCCCAAATCTTGTCCATGACTTCGAGCCCGGCCTTCTTGATCTCGCCGCGGACAAAGGCGCCGAGATCGCCGTCCATCGCCTTCCAGACCGTGCCGTAGTCCGGGAACGCGAAGCCGATGCCGTTGATGGACGCCGCCGGTACCAGGGTCGACAGGATCAGCCCCGACAGCGTGAAGAACTCGACGCCGCCGGACCGGATCTGGCTCAGCATGTCGGTGTCAGACCCGAGCTGGTTGTTCGGGAAGATCTGGAGGTCGAACTTGCCGCCTGTCTCGGCCTTGATCGCCGCGGCCATCTCCTTGGCGCGCACGTTCAGCGGATGCGTGTCCGGCAGGTTATTGGCGTATTTGTAGGTGAACTCGGCGCTCTGGGCGCGGGCCACATGGGGCGCACTGAGGCCGCCCAGGACCGCGGTCGCGGCGGAGGCCTTGAGAAGCGTGCGGCGGGAAAAGCTCATGGGTCTGCTTCCTCGGAAAGTTTGTTGTTGTTCTGAGATGCAAACCTATACGGACGGAAGGTCAGAAGGTCATCTGCGATCTCGCGAAGCCTCGCTTATTGCAGCCGGACATCCTCACGGCAATATCGGCTTTCGGCGGCATCGGCCCGATTCAAAAACCGAAAAACAACCCCATGCACAGTAGCCGTCGAAAGTCGGGACCACGTCCGACGGCCAGCCTGGAAAAGGACCGGGAACGAAGGTGCGATAAGAGGAATTCTAGCTAAATAACTGATCTGATTTGATATAATGATATTCCATAATATACCTTATGCGAATCGTGGATATGGCTGTGCAGGTCAGGCCAGATCATTCCGCAGCTACCCAGAACCCCTCTTTCGGATCAAACTTGTGCCAACAAATCCCCGGGCAAACCGACGCAGCGGTTGTCGCCACGGCAGCATTGGGAGGTTCGTCATGCAGGAGAACGTCGCCCGCGCAGACCGCTCGCGCGCCATTCCATTCGACGCCGCCAAGCTCGACCGCCTGATGGAGGCTGCCGGCCTCGACGTCCTGGTCGCGACCTCCAAGCACAATGTGCAGTACCTGCTGGGTGCCGAGCGCGCGATCTTCTTCGACTACATGGATGCGCTCGGCGTCAGCCGCTATCTGCCGGTGCTGGTCTATCCCAAGGGCGCACCCGACAAGGCGGTTTATGTCGGCCACCGTCTGGAAACCCATCAGCGCGCCGTGGCGCCGCCATGGGTGGCGCAGGTGCGGACCGAGTCCAACGGCTCGGTCGATGCGATTACGCGGGCCGTAAGCCTGATCCGCGATGCCGGCGTGCCCCTGAAGCGGGTCGGGGTCGAGATGGCGTTCCTGCCGATGGATGCGGGCCGGGCGCTCAGTGACGCCCTGCCCGGCGCCGAGCTCAAGGACGCGCTGCTGGTGCTGGAGCGGCTGCGGGCGGTGAAGTCGGCGGACGAGCTTGCGAAGCTCAAGACGGCGTCCGAACTGGTGATCGCCTCGATGCTGGCGGTGATCGCCGGGCACGGGCCGGACACGACCAAGCAGCAATTGTCGGACGCCTTGCGGCTCGCCGAAGCCAATCGCGGGCTGACCTTCGAATACTGCTTGCTCGCCTGCGGCAACAGCCACAACCGGGCGCCCTCGGCGCAGCGCTGGGAGCAAGGTGACGTGCTGTCGCTCGATTCCGGCGGCAATTATCACGGCTATATCGGCGACCTCGCGCGCATGGCCGTGCTCGGCGATCCCGATGCCGAGCTGAAGGACTGTCTGGCCGAGATCGAGGCGGTCCAGCGCGCCGCCTTCGCGGCGGTCAGGCCGGGCGCCATGGGCGGCGACATCTACGTCGCGGCCGAGCGGCAGCTCGCGAAGATCACCCAGCGCGACTGCACGGAGTTTTTGGCCCACGGCATGGGCCTCGTCAGCCACGAGGCCCCTCGCCTGACGGCCAAAGGTCCGATCCCCTACGACGACACGGATGCGCGGCTGCCGCTCGAAACTGGCATGGTGGTGTCGATCGAGACCACGATGAAGCATCCGAAGCGCGGGTTCATCAAGCTCGAGGACACGGTTGCGGTGACGGCGACGGGTTACGAGATCTTTGGCGAGGGTGGTCGCGGCTGGAATTTGGGTGGCAGTTCGCTGTAGGCTGGGACCGCGCGCACAGCAGACATCTCGCTCTCGGCCCAAGCCCAGCCGGGTCGTCAACCCCTGTCCTACACCGCCATGACCTAGACTTCCGCGGAAGCGGTAGCTCGCGGCATGCGCATGACCTGCTCGAGGGCGTGTGGGTGCTTCAGCACGGCAAGCGTCTCGCGTGCGCTGAGGCTGCTGACGACTTCCTCGAAATCGTCGCTCTGCTCAATCTTGGCCCGGCCGATCGCGAGATCTATGTCGATTTGGCCCGATTTGCGCGGCGGCGTTTCGAGGGACTGCATGTGCGGTCCCAGCAACGCGGGATTCTGTCTAAGTTCGATCAGGGCCCCGTGTGGCTCGATTCGATCCAGGCTGGCAAGCTCTCTCGCCCTCTGCAGCAGCGCCGGCACGCGATTGTCCTCCGGGGTTGCAAACAGGCGCGCCATTCGCGGTGCCGTCGAGGTGACGAGACCGATCGGAATGGCGCAAACCAGGCCGATGATCACCGGTGACATCCAGAGCAGCAGCGGAAGCGACACGGCGTAGGCGCTTGCCGCCATGGCCAGACCGCATAGGGTCGGCACCGTGAACTTGCGATAGACTTCGTCGCGCGTGATCCTGCCATCGCTTCGCCGTTGCACTTGCCAGCCCGCGTCACGGCCCAGCAGGATCTCCGCCACGGCGGTGGATTGAAAGATCATCATTGAGGGGGCGATCAAGGCGGCAAGCAGGCTCTCGGCGACCACCGCCAGCAGCACGCGAAATCCGCCGCCGAATGCCTGCCGTTCCGCACGCTTGGTGAGCAAAACGAGGTAGGCCAGCAATTTGGGCACGATGAGCAGCCCCATTGTCGCGGCAAAGACCCAGGCGGCGAGCACGGGATCCTGTGCGGGCCACGTTGGAAACAACGAGAAGCCCTTGGGAAAGTACTCCGGCTTGACGAAATAGGCCTGCAAGGAGGTCAGGATTCCGAGCAATAGAAACAGCAGCCACAGCGGCGCGGTGAGGTAGGATCCGATCCCGGTCAACAGGTGAAGCCTGGAGACCCAGTGCAGGCCTCGAGCCGGTAGAACGGCAAGATGCTGGAGATTGCCCTGACACCAGCGGCGGTCGCGCGCCGCGAAATCCAGAAGCGACGGGGGCACCTCCTCGAAACTCCCGCCGATACCTGGAGCCATGAAAATTCCCCATCCCGCTCGTCGCATTAGTGCGGCTTCGACAAAATCGTGGCTGAGGATATGGCCGCCGAAAGGCTTCCTCCCGCGCAACTCGGGCAGGCCCGCCTCTTGCGCAAAAGCCTGCACCCGGATGATGGCGTTATGTCCCCAGTAGTTGCCCTCTGAGGCGTGCCACCAGGTGTTCCCGGCCGCGATCAGCGGGCCGTACAAACGACCCGAGAACTGCTGAAGCCGGCTAATCAGGGTTCGCGCATTGACGACGATCGGAAGCGTTTGAATCAGCGCGGCTTGCGAGTTCGATTCCATCGCGCCCGCCAGCCGCACGATGGTCTCTCCGCTCATCAGACTGTCCGCGTCGAGAATGATCATGTAGTCGTAGGCGCCACCGAACCGCCTCACCCATTCGGCGATGTTGCCGGACTTTCGGGCGGTGTTGTCGGATCGGTGACGATAGTAGAGATGGCCCGAACCGCAGTTGCGCTGCAGTTCCAGAAACGCAAGCTCCTCGGCAATCCAGATGTCCGGATCTGTCGTGTCACTGAGCAGAAACCAATCGAACAACGGGTCCTGTCCGGTTTCGTCGACCGACTCGTACATGGCGCGGAGTCGCGCCATGAGATGGTGCTGATCCTCGTTATAGGTCGGCAACAGCATCGCCGTTCGGCCGGTGATCGTGGGCAGCGGACCCTGGCTGTCAATTGGCAGCACATCCGGTCGCCCCCGCAGGAGCACAAAAAAACCGGCGACTGAAGACACGAACGAAAACGCGATCCAGGCGAGCAGCACGAGAAACAGCCCGAACACCATGCCTTCGAGGACCGTGACGCCACCAACCTTGAGAACATCGTACATCTCAACAGCGCCCGCAGCGGTAATCGCGACCGTTCCGCCAAGAATGAACAGGCGTCGCGCTGCAACGGCAGGGGCGGTCCGCAGTCGCCCCGGATCGGCACGGTTAGTCCGGTCCAATCGGCAAGGCTGCATGGGGAGAGGCGTTTCGTCGGGAAGATACCGAGTGCCAAGCTCAAGCGAGAGCGCGGGCGAGGTCGTCAGGGCGCCCATCGGTAAACCCAGACTTCAGAGATCGGCTGTTCGCCCTGCATCAAGATCGCCCTCAACTCGATCGGCGCGTCCTTCACGGCGCACTGGAAACTCAGGCGCCAGCCACCGGTTTCCGGGTTTGGCTGTGTGACGACGTTCTTGATCTCGGATTTGTCGGCGCTGACGGCACCCCTTACCTTGTTGGGATCGACCGCCTTCAGTCCGTCCCCGACGATTTCGAGCACGAACAATTTGCTGTCGTCGCCCCGCGCGCCAACGCCTGTGCGGGTGAACCGAGCCAGCGAATTGGGCTTCGGCGCGTCCGGACCCCAGTGCAGACGGTAGGTGTAGTTGTTTTCGCTCTTGGCCTGGAGAGCTGTTTTCGGGCGCCAGAAGGCGGCGATGTTGTCGTGAACTTCCTCCTTGGTCGGGATCTCAAAGAGGACCACACTGCCCTCTCCCCAATCTCCGATCGGTTCGACCCAGAGGCTTGGGCGACGCTCAAAGCGCGATTCGATGTCCTCGTAGGCAAAGAAGTTTCGTTCCCGCTGCATCAGGCCGAAGCCGCGAGGATTGAGATCATTGAATGTGCTGGCTTGCAGATCGCGCGGATTGTTGAGAGGACGCCAGAGTTGCTCGCCCTTTCCGTTGAACACGGCGAGCCCATCGGAGTCGTGCACGGCAGGGCGGAAATCGTCGACATCGTGTCGGTCGTTCGGACCGAAAAAGAACATGCTTGTCATGGGCGCCAGGCCGGCATGCTGCAGCTCGATCCGCGGATAGAGCGACATCTCCACGTCGAAGACCGTCGGAGCGCCCGGCCTGATCGTGAAGCGATAGCTTGCCGTAGCGCTCTTGCTGTCAAGCAGCGCATGGACCACCACAGATGTGGCACCCGGCGCGGGCTTCTCCAGCCAGAACGCCTTGAAGAAGGGAAATTCCTCCCCCTTGCTCTCGCCGGTATCGATCGACAGACCGCGCGCGGACAGGCCATACGTCTCGCCTTTGGCAACGGCACGGAAGTAGCTGGCGCCGAGAAACGCGCAAACCTCGTCGTAATAGTCGGGGCGATTGATCGGGGCGTGAATGCGAAACCCGGCAAACCCGAGATCGGCGTCCGGTACCTGGCCGATATTGTCGCCGAATGCAAAATCGTCGCGCCGGTACCTGATCGGTACGGCTCGTCCGCCGGCGACCTCGTAAATGTCGACCCTGTTCTTATAGAAAAAGCCGCGGTGGAAAAACTGAACCTCGAAGGGCAGCTTCTCGCTACGCCAAGCCGCGCGCTCCGGCAGAAAGCGAATTGACCGGTACTGGTCGTAGGTGAGATCCTTGAGCGCGTCCGGGACCTTTTCCTCTGGTGGCGCAAAGGGCTTACTCGCCAAATTGCGGGCAAGGTCGCGGACATAAGAGGGACCAAACGGCAACTCCGCCGCCGATGCCGCAGAGACTGCGCCAGGTAGTAATGTCGCCAATGGCGTCAATGCCGAGGCTTCCAGGAATTGCCGGCGATTCAACTGTGCTACCCGTTCGGTTCCAACCGCAGTGCAACCCCCTCGTCGCGAACGAGTTCCACGAGCGCCGCCGAATCCGGGCGGAGTGTGGCCGACGACCTCGTCGAGCGGGCTTGGGGCGATTTCGCGCTGCTTGGCCTTGGTTGCGCCTGCAGGACAAGCTGCAATTTCCGATTGCGCATTCTTGAGCCAGGGCGGCGCGCAACGTTGTAGCCCCGAAGGTAACTGGATGATCGCTCTAGCGCACGAGCAGCAACTCCAGCTGGCTCTGCGCTTTCTTGACCGCCGTCGCATACCAGCTCTGGCTTGGTGCCTCCTTGGCGAAGCACGCCGTGTACGCGGTCATCGCGTTGTCTTCGCGGGTGATGTCGCCGCGGGGGTCTTTCTTGTCGATGGGTTTGGCCATCATCTGCTTCCAGACCTTTTCGCAGGCCGGGATCTCAGCCGTCTTCACCGCGTCGCTTGCGGCGAGAAAGAAGACCTTGTCGCCATGGATCGCGACGACGTCGATTTCATGCGGCGGTCCCTTCAGGTCGCCATTGCCGCGCACGCCCAGCACGGCGACGGCCGCGCTCGCTCCCGCGGGCTTCGTGATCGGCAGTTCGGCGTATTTGGCGAAGGCGGAGTCCTGGATCGCCTGATAGTAGAAGCGGTCCGATTTGAAGGCCGCGCCGATCTCCTGCGGCATGCCGTCCTCGCGGTGCTCGCGAAGCCAGTGCCTGAGCAAGCCGGTCGTGGTCGCTACCGCTTGCATCTTGTCGCCTTCGGAGGCGAAGCCGAGGCCGTCGAGATGGCCAAAGCCGGAGTCGCCCTTGAAGAGCGTGTCCGCATTCGTCTTGCCGTCGGCCGGCAGTCCCTTGATCACGACGGGGCCCACCAGGCCGCGCAGGACGCCCGTCAACTCCTTGAGCGCCGCATCGTGCTGCTTATAGGTCTCGTCGTTCTCCGCAGCTTTCGAGAACTTTGCGATGTAGCGATCGCGCAGGTCGAGATAATGCTGCTCGGGCGTGGCCGCATCGGCGGGCGTAGCAAAGACGAGCAGGCAGAGCAAGGCAAGCGATCTCATGCGATTTCCGGAAAGGCGGGGAGTGATCTCCAGTCTTTGTGCCGGTGCCGGGCCGTAAGGTTCATCCGCGCCGGACGAACGCCCTACTCCGCCGGCGTCAGTTGCTGCCGGCTTGGGCGCATCGCAGCCGTCGCCCGCACGCGGACACGGGCGCGGCGCTTGCGCCACCAGATCACGATTCCGGTGACCGAGAGCGCCGCCACCACCAGCCCCATGACCGAGATCAGAATGCGGCCGAACAGCCCGACGATGCGGCCCGAATGCAGCGGGAATTGCGCCTGTACGAAGATGTCGGCGGCGGTGCCGACCCAGGGCAGCCGTTCGCCGATCGGACGACCGTCCTCGCTGTCGTAATAGAGCTGCGCCGGGCCGACGCCGCCGGCGCCGTGATCGTCGCCGGGGTGGAAGAAGGCCGCGGCATAGACGCCGTGGGCCGGGCCGTGATTGACCGAGCCGACCGGGATGGTCCACCCTCGCCCCTTGCCGTCGACCGCCGCGCGCGCGGCGATGTCGGCGAAGCTGACCTTGGGCTCGATGGGGTCGTCGAGATCGCGATACGGCCGCTGCTCATAGGGCGTCGGCGTGTAGTTCGACACCATTTTCATCAGCGGCGAGAACACCTCGAAATAGAGGTTCAGCGAGAACGCCGTGAAGGCGATGATGAAGAGCACGCCCCAGGTCCACAGGCTGAAAGCGCGGTGGATATCGAAATTGATCCGGTAGGCGCTGCCTGACGTCTTGATGGTCCACGCGGGCGCCCAACGCGCCCAGAAGCCGCGTTCGAGCTGGCGCGTGACCTGGGGTGCCCGCGCCGCCCGGGCGCGCCGGCGCGAGGGCAGCGTCAAATACAAGCCGACGAAGCAGTCGATGGTCCAGATGATGGCGATCACGCCGAGCAGGCGCATGCCCCAGCGGTCGCTGCCCCAGAATTCCGGGATGTGCATGGTGTAGTGCAGCTTGTAGAGGAACGAGACGAAGTTTTCGCGCGTCACCGGCCACACCGCGCCCCAATAGCGCCGGCCGAGCTCGGCGCCAGTATTGGGGTCCAGAAAGATCTGATTGTAGTCGAGCGGATAGCGCTTGCCGGTCGCGGGATCGATCCTGGGCATGACGAAGAACCACAGCGAGTGGCCCTCCTCCGGCGTCATGAACAGGTAGACAACGCGCGCGCGGGGATCGCGCTGCTCGATCATCTTGGCGAGATCGATCGAGGGAATGGCCGGGCCCTTGCTGCTGACGTCGAACAGATGGCTGTTCAGGACCTCGTCGATCTCGTGATCCCAGGAGATGATCGCCCCGGTGATACCGGAGAAGAACAGGAATCCGGCCGTGAGCAGTCCCGCCCAGCGATGCAGCTTGCCGAATATCGCTCTCATCGTCTTCTCTCATCAAGCAGGCCCGGCCGCCATTGCCGGACCGTCCTAGACCTCACCACCGATACGTCAGCTTGCCGATGGCCTTGCGTCCCTCTGCGTAGAAGCAGCCCGACAGGCTGTAACAGGCGGCGACGTAGCGGGTGTCGGCGAGATTGGTGACGTTCAGCGACAGGCGCCAATTGTCCCTGGTGTAGGCGAGCAGCGCGTCCAGCACGGTCGCGGATCCGACCTTGAATGTATTGGCGTCATCGCCCCAGGTCGCGCCGACATAGCGGACGCCGCCGCCGAACTGCAGGCCCGCGAGCGGCCCGGTCTGAAGCGTATAGTCGTTCCACAGCGAGGCGCGGTTGAGCGGCACGGTGACCGGCGCCTTGCCGACATTCACCGGATCCTGCGTGACGATTGCATCGACATAGGCATAGGCCGCGCGCAGGTTCCAGCCGTCGGCGAGCGACATCGTGCCTTCGAGCTCGAGGCCGCGCGATTTCACTTGACCGGTCTGCTCGGCAATGTTGAGCGGAGGCGCAAAGGTGACGACGTTGTCGCGCGTCAGGTCGAAGGCGGCGAAGGTGAACAGCGCGTTCCATCCGAGCGGCTGGTACTTGACGCCCACCTCGTACTGCACGCCGGTCTCGGGATTGAGCAGCTGTCCGCTCGGGCCGGTCGCGAGCACCGGCAGGAACGATTCCGAGTAGCTGAAATAGGGCGCGATGCCGTTGTCGAAATTGTACATCATTGCGGCGCGGCCGGTGAAGGCCGACGCATCCTTCGCGACCGACGTATTGAAGATGCCGCTGCCGACCTGCGTCGTTACAAAATCCTGGCGGCCACCGAGCTGGAACGAGAGCCGGCCGAGCTTGATCTGGTCCTGCGCGTAGAGGCCGACCTGCGACTGCTTGACCCCGGTGTCGTCGCTCATGGCGCCCATGGTCCAGTCGTAGCTGTAGACCGGGCTGAAGACGTTGATCTCGGGCGCGGACGTCGTGACGCCAAAGGCGGTGTCGCGGAATCTGGTGTTGCGATAGTCGATCCCGACCAGCGTGGTGTGGCTGAGGAAGCCGGTGGTGAATTTGCCCTGGAGCTGGTTGTCCACGGCGAAGGAGTCGATGTAGGAGTTGCTGTAGCTGCCGAAACGGGCGAGCTGTCCCGCGGCCTCGTCGGTATAGCCTCCGCCGAAAAACACCTTCTCCTCGTTGTGCTGGTAGGCGTAGCGCAAATTCTGCCGGAATGTGATGTTGTCGGTGAAATTGTGCGAGAGCTGGTAGCCGGCGGTCGCGATCTCGGTGTTGAACGCGTTGAAGCTCGGCACGCCCGAAGAACGAGACCGGGATGGTGCGGCCGTTGTTTGGCCACACCGTGCCCGAGGCCGGCAAGAACTGGAGGCCCCACCCTGCCCGGTCGCGCTGGTAGTTGGCGAGGATCGTGATGGTGGTGTCATCGTTCGGCTTGAACGTGACGGCGGGCGCGACGAAGACGCGGTTGTCCTTGGTGAAGTCGACCTGGGTTTCGCCGTCGCGCACCACGCCGGTCAGGCGCCACAGCACGGTGCCGTCCTTGTTGGCGGGACCGCCCATGTCGAACTGGCCCTGATAGCGGTTGAAGCTGCCGCCCGAGATCGAGACCTCGCCGAACTGCTGGGCCGTCGGCAGCTTGGTCACGTAGTTGAGGATGCCGCCGGTGCCGCTGCCGCCATACATCGCCGAGGATGGGCCCTTGAGAACCTCGAGACGCTCGGCGCCATAGGGATCGAGGCCGTTGAAGTGCACGTAATTGCTGGAGGGAATCCGCAAACCGTCGACATAGAGGCCCGACATGGTGGTGTCGAAGCCGCGGATCTGGAGGGCGCCGAAGCGCGTGTCCGAGCCGCCGTTGACGTCGCCGCTGACGCCGGCGGTGTAGCGCAACGCCTCGCCGATCGAGACCGCGCCCTGGTTCCTGACCTGGTCGGTCGTGACGACGGAGACGGACTGCGGGGTTTCGATCAGCGGCGTATCCGTCTTGGTCGCGGTGCCGCTGCGCGTCGCAACGAAACCGCGCACCGGACCATTGGAGCGTTCACCGGTGGCGTCGTTCGAGGATGCCGACTGGGTTGGCGCAGCTTGCTGCGACGGAGAGCGACGATTGGCGCGCGCGGTGCGTGTCGCCGCTGACTGTCGCGTTGAGGCGACCGCTGCAGGCCGGGCGCGCTGAGCCGGGGCTTCGACGGTGACGGCGGGGATCTGCGTTTGCGCCTCCACGGCACCGAAGGGAACGACGAGAGCAAATGTGCTGGCCGCTCCGAGGAAGAGAGTCTGTATCTGTCGACGACGCGTGTCGGCACGCGAAGCAAGTTGGAAATCGGTCACGTTTGTCGAGGCCCCACGCACTGCCGGCTTCGCCGGTATCGTTTTTGATGCCTCGCCCTAACGCAGGCGATTTCGGAGTGCGATAGGAACTGCGTTAGAATTTCTCCAGACGCGTGCGCAACGCGTGCGACGAATGCACTCAGTCGTGTCTCGAAGTTTGGAATGCTTCCAGACCGACAAGAACCTGCTTGTTCGAAATGTCTTAAACGGCGTCAGCGATGTCGCAGCCGGCGATTAACCCGGCGCGCGAGATAATCGCCGGCGCTCTGCACGAGCTGCACCAGCGCGATCAGCACCACGACGACGGCCAGCATCATCTCCGGCATGAAGCGCTGATAGCCGTAGCGGATGCCGAGATCGCCCAGGCCTCCGCCTCCGACGGCGCCGACCATGGCGGAATAGCCGAGCAGGCTGACAACCGCGAGCGTCAGCGCCAGCAGAAGACCCGGCAGCGCTTCGGGGATCAGCACCTTGAGCACGATCTGCATCGGCGAGGCCCCGAACGAGGACGCCGTCTCGATCAGGCCGCCATCGACCTCGCGGATCGCGGCCTCGACCAGGCGCGCGATGAACGGCGCCGATGCGATCGTCAACGGTACGATCGCGGCCGTCGATCCGATCGAGGTGCCGGCCACCAACCGCGTGAACGGGATAATGGCGACGACCAGGATGATGAAAGGCGTGGATCGCGTCGCGTTGACGACGGCACCGAGCACGCGATTGACGATGGGCGCCGCGAACAGCTCGCCTTTCCGGCTGGTCGCGAGAAAGACGCCGAGCGGCAGGCCGAAGGCGGTGCCGATCAGCGCGGCGAGCCCGACCATGTACAGGCTCTCGCCGGTCGCCTGGATGATCAGGTTGATGAGTTCAGGCGACATAGCCGAGACGCTCCGCGGGGAATTGATATTGTGAAAGCCAGGCCAGCGTGCGCGTCGTCGCGTCCTCGCCGCCGGACATGCCGAGAGGGATACCAAGCGTCAGCGAGCCCACATGCTGGCCGCCGATCTCGTCGATGCGGGCCGACAGCAGCGACACGTCGAGGCCGAGCTCGCGCGCCAGCCGCGCCACCATCGTGTCGCCGGCCCCTGCCCCGCGCACCTTGACGCGGATCACGGCCTGTCCGGCCGGAGGCTGCTCCGAAACGATCCGGCTCGCCAGCGACACCGGCAGGCTGTCTCCGATTACTTCGGCCAGGAAGGATTGCGTGATCGGATGCTTGGGGTAGGTGAAGATGTTGGCGACATGGCCGCTCTCGACGACGCGGCCGGCATCGAGCACCACGACATCCCCCGCAAGTTGGCGCACCACGGACATCTCATGGGTGATCAGTACGATGGTCACGCCCAGCTCGCGGTTGATGTTCGCGAGCAGATCGAGGATCGCCCGCGTGGTCTGCGGATCGAGCGCCGAGGTCGCCTCATCCGACAGCAGCACGCTCGGCCGCGTCGCGAGCGCACGGGCAATGCCGACGCGCTGCTTCTGGCCGCCGGAGAGTTCTGACGGGTAGCGATCGTGCTTGTCTGCGATGCCCACCAGCGCAAGCAGCTCGGCCACGCGCGCGCGGATATCGGCCTTGGCCCAGCCGGCGATCTCCAGCGGCAGCGCGATGTTGGCGGCAGCGGTGCGGGAGGACAGCAGATTGAAGTGCTGGAAGATCATGCCGATCGAGCGCTGCGCCAGCCGCAAGTCGCGGCCCGAGAGCGCCGAGATATCTCTGTTATCGACGACGACGCGGCCCGTGGTCGGCCTCTCCAGGCCGTTGATGAGCCGGACCAGGCTCGATTTGCCGGCGCCGGAGCGGCCGATGATTCCGGTGATCGAACCGCGCGGGATGGCGAAGTCGATGTTTTGCAGGGCATTGACGCCGGGCTTGCCGCGATAGGCCGGATAGGTTTTCGAGATGCCTTCGAAGCGGACCATCGCGTCGGACGCAGTCGCGGCAGGTGAGATCGCGTGAGCTGAGATCGCGTCAAACTTTTCGATCGGCTGTCCGATCGCGAGCGACGGGTGGACGTTCATGGAGGCGGCCTTCATGCACAATAGTTCCCTTGCCCCTGGGCATCCGGGAACGGTCGCATCAAGCGACGGAGAGTGAAACCGCGATGAGGACTCGGCTGGAGCGCGCTGCACCGCAGCACGCACAATCGCCCTTTCGGGTCGCTCTGGCAATGTCAGATATTTGCGGGGAGTTGGACGAAGTTTTTCAAATGTCTTCCCGCTGAAGAAAATTCATCTGCCGCCGCATTGCCTCCCGCCCGACTCAGTGGACCTGCAACCAGGGCCATACGATCAGCAGGAGCCCCGCGAAATAGAGCATCCCAAAGATCAGCCCAAAACCCCAGAACTGACCCTTGCCGATATAGCCGCTCCCGAAATACATCGGCGCCGGCCCGGTCGCGTAAGGCGAGATCACCCCCATCAGGCCGAGCGAATACATGCAGAGCATGGCGAGCGTCGTGACTGGTAGGTCGGGGATGCCGGATCCGACCGCGAGCACCACGGGCAGCACGGCGGCGGCATGCGAGGTGATGCTCGAGAAGAAATAGTGGATCCAGAAGAACAGCGCGACCAGCAGGAGCATTGCGGTCGACGGCGACAGCCCGGCGAGCGGCTTTGCGTATTCGGTCGCGAACCATTTGATGAAGCCGATCTCGTTGAGGCCCGAGGCCAGCGTCAGCAGCGAGGTGAAATAGAAGAACACCTCCCAGGCGCCCTTCTCGGCGACGATGTCGGCAAACTCGATCACGCCCGTCACCAGCATCAGCGAGATCACGATGAACACGACGGTGGTGGCGTTGACGAAATTCGAGCCCAGAAGCGGCACGCGGATGTCCGGGCTCGAGCCCGCGATCCACAGGAACATCGCGAGCAAGATCAGCGCCAGCATGATCCATTCATTGCGCGACATCGGGCCCATCTCCGCGAGCTCCTTCGATGCCCATTCGGAAATTTCCGGGCTGCTCTTCACCTCGGGGCGGCAGACCGCGTAGCTGAGCAGCGGGACCAGCACCATCAGGAGCAGGCCGAGCGGCGCAAAGCCGATGAACCACTGCGCCCAGCTGACGTCGATTCCGGCGGTCTTCTTGGCGATGGCGAGCGCCGCTGCATTGGGCGCCAGCGCGGTGAAGAACAATGAGCTGGTGACGGCGGTCGACGCGAACGCGGTCCACATCACGTAGGTGCCGATCTTGCCGGCAGTCGGTCCTGGCTCGGAGCCGTAGATGCGCGGGATGTTGCTGATGATGGGATAGACGATGCCGCCGCTGCGCGCGGTGTTGGACGGTGTCGCCGGCGCCAGCAAGAAGTCCGACATCGCCACCGCATAGCCGAGACCTAGCGTGTTGGTGCCGAGCTTTTGCACCAACACGAGCGCAATACGCCGGCCCAGCTGGCTCTTGCGGTACCCGATCGAGAACACGAAGGCGCCGACGATCAGCCACACCGTGCTCTCGGCAAAGCCCGCCAGCATCCAGCGCAGCGATTTGGTCGGATCGGGATCGATATAACCGCCGACGCCGGCAACCGTCAGCCCGATCAGGCCGACCGCGCCGACCGGCATCGATTCCAGGATGAGCCCGGTGATGACGGCCGCGAAGATCGCAAAATAGTGCCACTGATTGGCGTTGAGCCCTGCGGGCACCGGCCACAGATAGATCAGCAGCCATACCGCGAGCGGCGCGATCAGCTTCCAGCGAAACCCTTTCGCCTCGGGTGCCTGCGTGCCAGTGGTCATGGGCCCTCCCCCTCGATCGTCATTGTCGTCTGCCGGCCCGTTGATCGGGCCTATTTTGTCCCAGCGCCGCGTATACGGATAGTCCGCGGCGCAATCAATGCTTGGCCGGCTTCTACCGCCCTCTGAACTTCGGTTTGCGTCGCGTCAGGAACGCCTCGACGCCCTCCTTATGGTCCTCGCTAAGGCTTGCCAGGGCGAACTGGTCGACGTCCATGTGGCTGGCGAGATTATCCAGCGCATGCGCCAGCCGGTTGACCGTGAGTTTCGTCATGGCAACGGAGAGCGGCGGCTGCGCTGCCACCTTGCGCGCAAGCTCCATCGCGGCATCGAACGCATGGCCGGGATCGACCACCTGCTCGACCAGGCCCCACTCATAGGCCTCATCCGCGCTGATGCGCTGATCGGCCAGGACCACCGCCTGCTTGGTGCGCGCCGGGCCGATCAGATGCAGCATGCGCGGAATGCTCTGCCAGCTCATGTTCATGCCGAGGCCGATCTCGGGCACGCGCAGATGGGCATCGCGTCCCATGACGCGGAGGTCGAGCGCGACGGCCAGCGCCACGCCGCCGCCGACGCAAAACCCCTCGATGGCGGCGATCGTGATCTGCTCCATCTCCTGCCAGGCGTGGGTCAGGCGCGGTCCGAGCTTGAGATGCCGCCGCAGCGTGCCGAGGTCCATGTCCTTGCGCGCGCGGCCTTCGGCATCCTTGAGGTCGAAGCCGGCGCTGAACGCAGCCGCGCTGCCTGTCAGCACCACGGCAGAGGTTGCGGCGTCATCCTCAAAACTGCGCGCGGCCGCGGTGAGCTGGCGTAAAGCCTCTGGCGATAGCGCATTGATGCCGTCGCCGCGGTCGAACCGCACCACCGCAATCCGTCCCTCCGGCCCGAGGCCCTTCTCGATCTTGACATAGTCAGGCAACGCAAACTCCCCTGGTCTTGGTCTTCCTGGCGCTCACAGATGCCCGGTGCGCCGATGTTCGGGTTCGCTTCCATGGACCGGAAACCGGATCGTGGTCCCGATGGTGATCCAGTTGGCATTTTCGCCGGTGATGTTGCGGCCGTAGATCAGATCGACGGAGAATATCTCGTTCGGTCGGTAGCGGACACCGGTCTGGAAACGCGGCTGCACGATGCTTGCGACCTCGGCGGCGCCGGCCTGCCCGTACGCCTCGATCGTCCATTGCAGCGTGTCGGTGAATTTCCAATCGAAGCCGATGCCGTAGGTCAGGTAATGGCGATCCACCGTCCGATCCCAGAGCCAGCCGCCGTTGACGTTGATGCGCATGGTCTCCGACAGGCGGAAGGTCGCGGGGATGACGGCAAAGGCGGATAGCGCCTCGCCGGTCGCCGCGTCGAACGATCCTCCGCCATAGGCCGACAATCCCCACCGGCCGATTCCGGTCGGGGCGAAATTCGTCTTGGCTTTTGGCGCGATTGTCGTGCTCCAGTCGCCGCCGCTCCGGGCCCGGATGGTCTGCAGGCTCAGCTCGATCGGCCTGAAGGGATCGACGACACACGAGGGATTGGCGACCGCCGAAAAATCCGTGTTGGAAGCCGCCGACAGCCAACTTTCCACCTTGCAGGAGCCCACATCGGAAATGTCGGCGGCATCGACCGCATAGGCGCCATTCGCGGCGCGCGCATCCTGCGCCGCGAATGCGCCAAGAGCCGCGATTGCGACGGTTATTCCGGTTCTTGCAGCCCAGCCCATGGTGCGATGTTAGCAGAGTCTTCGCCTCGACAACGCCCGGATTCTGGGACTATCTTCGCCCCATGAGCGACCATCATCACCACGATCACGACCATTCCGAGCTGTCGGAGACCGAGCTGCGCGTGCGCGCGCTCGAGACGATCCTGACCGAAAAAGGCTATGTCGAGCCGGCCGCGCTCGACGCCATCATCCAGGCCTATGAGACCCGGATCGGCCCCCATAACGGCGCGCGCGTTGTCGCCAAGGCCTGGAGCGATCCGGCGTTCAAGAAGGCACTGCTGGAGGACGGCTCGAAGGCGATCGGCACGCTCGGCCATGTCAGCCGCGTCGGCGACCACCTCGTCGTGGTCGAGAACACGCCGCAACGTCACAACATGGTCGTGTGCACGCTGTGCTCCTGCTACCCCTGGGAAATGCTGGGGCTGCCGCCGGTCTGGTACAAGGCCGCGCCCTATCGCTCCCGCGCGGTGAAGGACCCGCGCGGCGTGCTCGCCGATTTCGGCGTGCAAGTCGCCAAGGACGTTGAAATCCGGGTATGGGATTCGACCGCCGAAACGCGCTTTCTGGTGCTGCCGATGCGCCCCGCAGGGACCGAAGGCTGGAGCGAGGAGCAGCTCGCCGAGCTGGTCACGCGCGATTCCATGATCGGCACCGGCTTTCCCAAGGCGCCGGGGGCGCCGTCATGAACGGCGTGCACGACATGGGCGGCATGGACGGGTTCGGCAAGGTCGAGCCCGAACCGAACGAGCCGGTGTTCCACGAGGAATGGGAGTCGCGTGTTCTCGCCATGGTACGCGCGATGGGCGCGGCCGGCGCCTTCAACATCGACACCTCGCGCTTCTATCGCGAGACGATCCCGCCGCATATCTATCTCTCGAGCTCCTACTACAAGAAATGGTTTCTCGGGCTCGAGGAGATGCTGATCGAGAAGGGCTACCTCACTCGGGAGGAAGTCGCCGCCGGCCACGCGATGCAGCCGGCCAAGGCGCTCAAGCACGGCAAGTTTGATCTCGGCCAGGTCGAGCGCATCATGGTGCGCGGCAAGTTCGCCCGCCCTGCCCCGGCGCCGGCGAAATTCAAGATCGGTGACAAGGTCCGCGCGAAGAACATTCACCCGGCGACCCACACCCGCCTGCCGCGCTACGTGCGTGGTCATGTCGGAATCGTCGAGCTGAACCATGGCTGCCACGTGTTTCCGGACTCGGCGGCGATGGAGCTCGGCGAGAATCCGCAATGGCTCTACACTGTCGTGTTCGAGGGCCGCGATCTCTGGGGCGCGGACGGCGATCCGACCTCGAAAGTCTCGATCGATGCGTTCGAGCCGTATCTGGACCCGGCGTGATGAGCAGCACGGCTGCTGCTGCCGCGACGGCAGCGATCCCGAGCATTCCGCGCGACGATGACGGCCCGGTGTTCCGCGCGCCCTGGGAGGCGCACGCCTTCGCGATGGCGCTGACGCTGCACGAGCGCGGCGTGTTCACCTGGCCCGAATGGGCGGCAGCCCTGGCCTCCGAGATCAAGCGCGCGCAGGCGGCCGGCGATCCCGATACGGGCGAGACCTACTATCTCCATTGGCTCGCCACGCTGGAGGGGCTGGTCGCGCGCAAGGGCGTTGCGTCTGCGGAGACGTTGCATCGCTACCGCGACGCCTGGGACCACGCGGCCGATCGCACCCCGCACGGCAAGCCGATCGAGCTGAAGGCGGAGGATTTTGCGCCGTAGTCCCTTTGCGCGTTGCTTGGGTACACTCTAATCCCAACCAACACTGTCATTCCCCGCGAAGGCGGGGAATCCAGTACGCCGCGGCCTGTCGATTATCGCTACCTTCTCGGAGTACTGGATCACCCGCTTTCGCGGGTGATGACACCGAGTCTATGGTATCACCGTCCCGCCACGTACTCCCGCCACCCCTTCGCCCGCAGGCTGCACGCCGGGCATTCTCCGCAGCCGTATCCCCAATCATGCTGCGCGCCGCGTTCGCCGAGGTAGCAGGTGTGCGACTGCTCGCGGATGAGGTCGACCAGCCCGTCGCCGCCGAGGTCATGGGCGAGCTTCCACGTCGCGGCCTTGTCGATCCACATCAGCGGGGTATGCAGCTCGAACTTGCGGGCCATGCCGAGCGACAGCGCGGCCTGCATCGCGCGGATGGCGTCGTCGCGGCAATCGGGATAACCGGAATAGTCGGTCTCGCACATGCCGCCGACGATGTAACTGATGCCGCGCCGATAGGCCAGCGCCGCGGCGAAAGTCAAAAACACCAGATTGCGGCCGGGCACGAACGTGTTCGGCAGGCCGTCGGCGCCCATCGCAATCGCGACGTCGCGCGTCAGCGCCGTCTCGGACACGGCCGCCAGCGTCGGGATCGCTAGCGTGTGGCTCTCCCCGAGCCTGGAAGCCCAATCCGTGCGCAGGCCCTTGATGCCGTCGAACAGCCGGTCGCGGCAGGCAAGCTCGATGGCGTGGCGCTGCCCGTAATCGAACCCAAGCGTCTCCACGTGCGCAAAACGATTCAGCGCCCAGGCAAGGCAGGTGGTGGAATCCTGGCCGCCGGAAAACAGCACCAGCGCGGTTTCGGATGAAGATGCGTCAGTCATGGCCCGCGCTTTAGCACTGCGCACGCGGCTCGCCAATCTGGCGCGCCAACCGGTGGAAATCACCCTGTTCCGCCGCGCTACGCTGGGAACGGGGGCGCTTTTGGCATAAGGCTTGAGAGCCAGGAGAATGCCCGCAATGACCCCTTCCCGCGACATTTCCCGCCTGATCGAGATCATGGCGGCGCTGCGCACGCCGGTGACTGGCTGCCCCTGGGACCTCGAGCAGAATTTTGCGACCATCGCCCCCTATACGATCGAGGAAGCCTATGAGGTGGTCGAGGCCATCAGCCGCGGCGATCTCGACGATCTCTGCGAGGAGCTCGGCGACCTCCTGCTGCAGGTGGTGTTCCATGCTCAGATGGCCGAGGAGCAGAACGCCTTTGCCTTCGGCGATGTCGTCGAGGCCATCACCCGCAAGATGATCCGGCGCCATCCGCACGTCTTCGCCGACAAGGAGGGCAATCTCGCCTCCTCCCACGTCAAGGAAGTCTGGGACCGCATCAAGGCCGAGGAGAAAGCCGAGCGCGCCGCGCGCCGGCCACCCCAGGAAGCGCCGTCCCACAAGTCGCTGCTGTCAGGCGTGAAGGCCGGCCAGCCCGCCCTGACGCGCGCCATGGAGCTGCAGCGCAAGGCCTCCACTGTCGGCTTCGACTGGAACGATCCGCGCGCGGTGCTGGCAAAAATCCGCGAGGAAGCCGACGAGATCGAGGCCGCACTCGATCGCAACGACAGCGAGGGGTTGGCGGAAGAGACCGGCGACCTGATGTTCGCGCTGGTCAACCTCGCCCGCCATGTCGATGCCGATCCGGAAGCCGCGCTGCGGGCGACCAACACGAAGTTCGAGCGGCGGTTTGCCTATATCGAACGGGCGCTGGAGGCGCAGGGGCGGACCCTCGAGCAGGCGTCGCTGGCGGAGATGGACGCGTTGTGGAATGAGGCGAAGAGTGCGAAGCAGTCGTCACCAGAGGAGCGCAAGCAAGCCGGCCGCTAACTCGGCCGGGACGACACTAACTACACGGACAGTCGCGGCACGGCATCGAACCGGTTCACCACGATATCCCGCTTGGTCTCGTCCACCCGCACCGTCATGTCGAAGCGGCCGTCGTGCAGCTCTTTCGCCAGCACTTCGGAATTCCGATGCAGCCAGCTGATGCCGGCGCCGTCGGAGGCATCGATGGAGAGGTCGAGCGTGATGCGCTTGGCGGCCAAGCGCTCCTCGATCGCGGCGAGCAGCGCGTCGACCCCTTCGCCCGACACGGCCGACACCAGCATCGCGGGATGGTCCTCCGGCCTGCGCGCGGCGATATTCAAGAGTTCTTCGCGCTGTTCGGGACCATAACGGTCGATCTTGTTCCAGACCTCAATGATGCGGCCTGAATCATCGGGATTGATGCCGAGCTGGCGCAGCACCGCGTCGACGTCGCTCTGCTGCGCCTCGGCATCGTCGTGCGAGATGTCGCGCACATGCAGGATGACGTCGGCCTCCAGCACCTCCTCCAGCGTGGCGCGGAAGGCGGCGACGAGCTGCGTCGGCAGATTGGAGATGAAACCGACGGTGTCCGACAGCATCGCCTTGCCGCCATGCGGCAGGGTGAGCGCGCGCAGGGTCGGATCCAGCGTGGCGAACAGCATGTCGGCGGCCTGCACGTCGGCGCGGGTCAGGCGGTTGAACAGCGTCGATTTGCCGGCATTGGTGTAGCCGACCAGCGCCACGACGCGGTACGGCACCCGCTGGCGGCCTGCGCGATGCAGGCGGCGTGTGGCCTGCACCTTCTTCAGTTCGCCCTCGAGCTTGGAGATGCGCTCCTGGATCAGGCGGCGGTCGGCTTCGATCTGCGTCTCGCCGGGACCGCCCATGAATCCAAAGCCGCCGCGCTGGCGCTCGAGATGGGTCCATGAGCGCACCAGGCGCGAACGTTGATAGTTGAGATGCGCGAGCTCGACCTGGAGCGAGCCTTCCTTGGTCTTGGCGCGGCGGCCGAAGATTTCCAGGATGAGACCGGTGCGGTCGAGCACCTTTGCCTGCAACTCCTTCTCGAGGTTGCGCTGCTGGATCGGCGCAAGCGCGCAATCCATCACCACGAGTTCGACGTCGAGGCTCTTGGCGAGCGCGGCGATCTCCTCGACCTTACCCTTGCCGATATAGGTCGCAGGGCGGATCTGGCTGATCGGCGCGATGATGGCGTCGGCAACGACGAGATCGATCGCGCGCGCGAGGCCGGCGGCTTCGTCGAGCCGGGCTTCCGCGTCACGCACGACATGAGCTTCCGATTGCGCGTCGGCACTGCCTGCGCGCACCCGCAAATAGGGACCGATGACAAGCACCGGCCCCGTCTGCGTACCCCCTGCCGACCGCGGACGGTCGGCATCCCCGTCGAAATTCCGGGGTTCCAATCAGATCACTCTCAAGCCGGCTGATCCTCACCGCCTTCGAACAGCTGGATCGGAGCGCCCGGCATGATGGTCGAGATCGCATGCTTGTAGACGAGCTGCGAGTGACCGTCGCGCCGAAGCAGCAAACAGAAATTGTCGAACCAGGTCACGATGCCCTGGAGCTTCACTCCGTTGACCAGAAAGATCGTCAGTGGCGTTTTGGTTTTGCGAACGTGATTAAGGAAGGTGTCCTGCAGGTTTTGTGCGCGGTCTGCCGCCATTGTTTTTTTCTCGCTTTGAGTTTCTTTTTATTGCGCCGGTTGCGGCCCTCTTTTGAAACTCGGGGTCCTCGTCCGGTTGCCGTCCCTCATGAGATCCCCCTCGGGGGGACAGCGGTTCAATTAGAGGACAGGTAGGCTTATTAGGCAAGCCGCTTCACGCGGCAGCCCATGCCGTATTGCCCCGAAAAACTACGGAAATCGATGATTTTCCTCGCCTATTCCAACGACGTCGCAGCGTTAGCCGACGCCGAGCGCCTTCAACTTCCGGTGCAGCGCCGAGCGTTCCATGCCAACAAACTCGGCCGTGCGAGAAATATTTCCTGAAAAACGGCTGATCTGTGCAATCAAATAGTCGCGCTCGAACACTTCGCGGGCTTCGCGCAGCGGCAGGCCCATGATGTGCTCGCCATTGTTGCTGGTCGGCATCGCGGGCACCATGGAGCCGACATCCTGCGGCAGCATGTCGGCAGTGATGATGACTTCCGGCCCGCCAGCGGCGAGAATCATGACTCTCTCAACGTTGTTGCGGAGCTGGCGCACATTGCCCGGCCAGACATGCGACTGCAGTACCGCCATCGCGTCCTGGCCGATCTGCCGCTTGGGCAGGCCGCTGCCCGCGGAGATCTGCTCCATGAAATAGTCGATCAATTCCGGAATGTCTTCACGCCGCTCCGACAATGCGGGCACGCGGATCGGCACCACCGAGAGCCGGTGATAGAGGTCCTCGCGGAAATGACCGGCCGCGATTTCCTCTTCGAGGTTGCGCGCGGTGGAGGAGATGATGCGGACGTCGACCTGCACCTTGCCGTTGCCGCCGACGCGCTGGAACGACTGCTCGACCAGCACGCGCAAGATCTTGTTCTGGGTCTCGCGCGGCATGTCCGCGATCTCGTCGATGAACAGCGTGCCGCCATGAGCCTCTTCGAGTGCGCCGGGCTTGCGCGCGTGCTCGCCGTTGGACTGCTCGATGCCGAACAGCTCGTGCTCCATCCGCTCGGGCGTGATCGCAGCGGCGTTGATGACGACGAAGGGGCCGTCGGCGCGGCCCGAGGCCGTGTGCAACGTGCGGGCGGTCAGTTCCTTGCCGGCGCCCGCGGGGCCGACGATCAGGATGCGGCTGTTGGCCTTGGCCGCACGCTCGATGGTCTGGCGCAGCTGGTTCATGCTGGGCGAGCGGCCGACCAGCGAGCTTGCGCTCGGCGCGAGTTGCTTCAGCTCCTTGACCTCGCGCTTGAGCCGCGAGTTCTCCAGTGCACGGTTCGCGACCAGGATCAGCCGGTCGGTCTTGAACGGCTTCTCGATGAAGTCGTAGGCGCCACGCTTGATCGCGGCGACCGCGGTCTCGATGTTGCCGTGGCCGGAGATCATCACGACCGGCAGATCGGGGTTGTCCTTCTTGACCTGCTCCAAGAGCTGTAAGCCGTCGAGCTTGGAGCCCTGCAGCCAGATGTCGAGGAACACCAGATGCGGCCTGCGGTTGGCGATCTCGGCGAGCGCCGTATCGCTGTCGCGCGCGGTCCGGGTCACGAAGCCCTCGTCTTCGAGGATGCCCGCAACGAGATCCCGAATATCGGCCTCATCATCGACAATCAGAATTTCACTTGCCATGGATCGCCTGTTTTCTCAGCTGCCTGTTGAGGCTTTGATCTTCGTTGAATCATTGGTCTTTTCAGCCGGCTCTTTGGTTTCGACGGCCGCCTCTTTTGTTTCCGGATCCTTGAGGGATTGCGTGGCCGTTTCGCCGCTTTCCGGCTTGGTCGTTGCCGCGGCTGCCGGTTCGGCCCCCTCGCTTTTCGCGGGAGCGCCGGCGATCGCAAAACGCATCCGCATCCAGGCGCCGCGCTGGCCCTCGCGGAAGTCCGAGGCATCCTTCAGCTCGATGCGCCCGCCATGGTCTTCCAGCACGCGACCGACGATCGCGAGCCCAAGGCCGGTGCCTTTGGCGCGTGTCGTCACATAGGGCTCGAGCAGGCGCGAGCGCGCCACCTTGGGCAGGCCGATGCCGTTGTCGACGACGTCGATCAGCACGTCCTCGCCCTCGCGCGAGACCACGACGTCGATCCGGCCTTTGCCGAGCTCCTCCAGGGGGACCTGCTCGATCGCCTCGGTGGCGTTCTTGACGATGTTGGTGACGGCCTGCGAGATCAGCCGCCGGTCGAACTGGGCGCGCAGCGGGTCTTCCTTGAACTCGGCCTCGATATCGATCTCGGGGTGGGCGACCTTCATCAGGAACACCGCCTGCCGCACTGTGTCGGCGACGTCCTCACCCTCCATGACCGGCTTAGGCATCCGCGCAAAGCGCGAGAACTCGTCGACCATGCGGCGGATGTCGTCGACCTGACGCACGATGGTGTCGGTGCACTGTTCGAAGATCTGCTTGTCCTTGCCCTCGGTGATGTCCTTGCCGAATTTGCGGCGAATGCGTTCGGCGGAGAGCTGGATCGGGGTCAGCGGATTCTTGATCTCATGCGCGATGCGGCGCGCGACGTCGCCCCAGGCCGAGGTGCGTTGCGCCGAGACCAGTTCGGTGATGTCGTCGAGCGTGATGATGTAGCTGTCGTGCGGCTGGCTGGTCTTCTCGGCGCTGACGCGGACCGACAGATTGCGTTCCTGCCCGTCGCGCGTGATCGTGATCTGCCCCTGCACCAGGCGCTGGGTCCCTTCCCGCGCCGTCTTCATCATCTCTTCGAGCTCGGGCAGCACGTCGGAGAGCGGATGGCCGAGCGTCTCGGCTTCGGAGTGACCGATCAGCTTTTCGGCGGAACGGTTGAGAATGCCGACGCTGCCTGAGGTATCGACACCGATAATGCCGGCGCTCGCGGACGACAGCACCGCCTCGATGAAGCGGCGGCGGCTGTCGATGAGCTCGCTGGCGTTGACGAGCTCGTCGCGCTGGCTACGCAACTCCTCCGTCATCTTGTTGAAGGTCTCACCCAGCTGGGCGAGGTCGCCTTCCGACTGGTGCACCGGCACTTTCACATGGAGATCGCCCGTCGAGACCGTCTGGGCCGCGTTCATCAGGCGTCGGATCGGCGAGACCAGCGAGTTGGCGAAGTTGAGGCCGATCAGCACCGAGGCCATCAGGATGGTCAGCGCGATCACCGCGAACATCAGCGCGAACGCGACCTGGATGCCGAGCCGGCGCGACTCGATCTGGGCGTATTCGGCGACGCTGACCTCGGTCTGCTTGAGCTGGTTGACGACATTCGGATCGAGCGGCCGTGCGACGTAGAGGAATGTGTCACTGAAGGCGCGCAAGCGGACCACCGCGGCGACGAAGCTCGCATCGGGCAGCACCGCGATCTCGGGTTCGGATTCGTTGACGTTGCTGAGGAAGTCCGGTGCCGGCGGCGAATAGGCCAGCCGCATGCCGGTGTCGGCGGATTCGA
Source organism: Bradyrhizobium sp. 17 (assembly GCF_023073515.1). Taxonomy (NCBI): domain Bacteria; kingdom Pseudomonadati; phylum Pseudomonadota; class Alphaproteobacteria; order Hyphomicrobiales; family Nitrobacteraceae; genus Bradyrhizobium; species Bradyrhizobium sp. 17. Next base: position 54,240 of record NZ_JADPJQ010000074.1, read on the forward strand.
GAATGTTGGTGTTCTTGTCGATGATCATCGCGCCCGGCAAATTGCGCGAGGCGGCGCTGGACGTCAGCAATTCGCGAAACGAGCGGCGATCCTGGTCGTAGAGCGGCCGCGCGTGGGCGATGTCGTTGGCCATGCCGAGAATGTCGCCCCGGATCAGCTGCGCATGGTCCTGCATGTAAGCCCGCGCGATCGTCAGTGAATTCTGGATCACCTCCTTGGTCGGGCCGGAGAACAGGCGGTCGAGGCCGCGCTCGATGGTGACGTTGGCGACGACGGCGACCAGCACCGCCGGCAGCACCGCCACGATCGAGAACAGGCTGACGATCTGGACATGGAGGCGCGCCGCCGCCCTGCCCCGCCGTCGCGCCAGGATCAGCTGCCAGAGCTCGCGGATGATGATGCCGACCAGCAGCAGGATGGTGGCTGCGTTGCTCAGATAGAACGAACGGACAACTTGCGGCGTCAGTTCGATGCTGGTGAGGCCGGTCAGGACCAGGAAGGTGAGCAAGGCCGACAGCAGCGCCAGCGCCACGGCGAACGGCGCCAGCCAGCGTCGCGCCGACCAACGCCGGGGCTCTTCTGCTGGGGCCGTGTCAAAGGATGCGGCCGAGGTGTCTGCGCTGGTCATTCCGGCAATGGGTGCTGAAAACGGGGGGGCCGCGGCGGGCGGCTACTGATGTATTCGTACCACATTGTTGCCGAATTGCGACAATTCCGCGGCGTCACCGCCGCGACCGACCCGCGCATCCACAGCGACATGCCGGAGGGCGGGAACGGATTCCAGCCCCGGCGGCTTGACCAGCATGCACAGGTTCTTTCTCGCGATGATGGTATCGGCCGTGCTGCTGCTGATCGTGGCGGCGGACCTGCTGGTCAATGGTCTCGGGGTGCAGGAGCCCAATGCGAACGTCGCCAGCGCAATACAGGTCTCAGGCCGGTTTGTCAGATAGGTGTGAGGCCGCGTTCCGCGGCTGAAATCACCCTTTGAATGTTCCTGCGGAACATTTCAGTCCGATCGGGACTTCTGCTCACCGCGTCAGCCACGACGGCCAGCGCGATCGGACAGGCTCAGCTCCGCTTGGTAGGGGGAGCTGAGCCACCGGCCGTTGCGTGGGGCTAGCCGCCGCTCCGATACACCTGGATATCGAGATCCCGGATCTTCTTCCGCAGCGTGTTGCGGTTGAGGCCGAGCAGATCGGCGGCGCGGATCTGGTTGCCGCGGGTGGCCGCGAGCGCGGCCGTGAGCAGTGGCACCTCGATCTCCTTCAGGATGCGGTGATAGAGGCCCGGCGGCGGCACGCCGTTCGGGAAGCCCTGGAAGTGCGAAGAGAGATACGCCTCCACGGCGCCACCGAGATTGTCGACGCCATGCTGGACGGCGGCACCCGGGCTGACCGTGGGTGGCGCCAGCTCGCCGTCGATGACGGAGCCCGTGATCACATCCTGGGGATACAGCGCCGCGAGGCGACGGGCGAGGTTCTCGAGCTCGCGCACGTTGCCCGGCCAGCGGTGCTGCTTCATCCGCTCCAGCGCCAGCGTATCGAGCTTTTTCGGCGGCAGGCCGTCCTTCTCCGCCAGCGCGAAGAAATGACGGATGAGATCGGGCAGATCCTCGATGCGCTCGCGCAACGGCGGCAGCCGTAGCGGCACGACGTTGAGGCGAAAGAACAGATCTTCGCGGAACAGGCCTTGCTGGATCAGGACGCGCAGATCCTTGTTGGAGGCCGCCACGATGCGAACGTCGGTCTTGATCGGGGTGCGACCGCCGACCGTGGTGTATTCGCCCTGCTGAAGCACGCGCAGCAGACGGGTTTGCGCCTCCATCGGCATGTCGCCGATCTCGTCCAGGAACAGCGTGCCGCCCTCGGCCTGCTCGAACCGGCCGGAGGCGCGGGTGTTGGCGCCGGTGAAGGCGCCGCGCTCATGGCCGAACAGTTCCGACTCGATCAGGTCGCGCGGGATCGCCGCCATATTGACCGCGACGAACGGGCCATTGCGGCGCTTGCCGTAATCGTGCAACGCGCGCGCCACCAGCTCCTTGCCGGTACCGGACTCGCCCGTGATCATCACGGTGAGGTCGGTCTGCATCAGGCGCGCCAGCACGCGATAGATTTCCTGCATCGCCGGCGAGCGGCCGACCAGCGGGATCGCCTCCATCTCGGCGTCCTCGTTCGGCGTCGAGACCCGCTCCTTCGGCTCGGCCAGCGCGCGGCCGACGATGGCGATCAGCTCCTTCAGATCGAAGGGCTTCGGCAGATATTCATAGGCGCCGCGCTCGGAGGCCCGGATCGCCGTCATGAAGGTATTTTGCGCGCTCATGACGATAACAGGCAAATTCGGCCGCATCTTCTTGATCCGCGGCAACAGGTCGAACGCGTTCTCGTCGGGCATCACCACGTCGGTGATGACGAGATCGCCCTCCCCCTGGCTGACCCAGCGCCACAGCGTTGCGGCATTGCCGGTCAGCCGCACTTCGTAGCCGGCGCGCGATAGTGCCTGATTGAGAACCGTGCGGATGGCGGTGTCGTCATCAGCAACGAGAATGCTACCTGCGGGCATCGTTAATCCTCATTTCGCCCCCTGTGACGCAGACGACGACTTCCCGGCAGAGCCGTCGTGACTGCTTTGATCGGCATGTTTCACCGATGTGGAATACATCGGCATCAGCACGCGGAAGGTTGTCTTGCGCGGCTGAGATTCGCATTCGATGATGCCCCCGTGATCCCCGATGATCTTTGCGACCAGCGCGAGGCCCAGACCCGAGCCGGTCTGTTTGGTTGTGACGAAGGGATCGAACAGGTTTGGCAGAAGATCGTCCGGCACGCCTGGTCCGTTGTCCTTCACGCAGAATTCGAGCGGCAGGGATACACGGGATTTTTGACCGGGGACTGACAGGCGGACGCCGGGCCGAAACGCGGTGGTGAGCTGGATTTCACCGTCGGGAACGTCGATCAGCGCTTCGGCGGCGTTCTTCACCAGGTTGAGGAACACCTGGATGAGCTGGTCCTGGTTCGCCAGCACCGGGGGCAGCGAGGGATCGTAATCCTCGACGAAGCGGATGTTGCGGGCAAAGCCGGACTGCGCCAGCCGTTTGACGTGATCGAGCACCGAATGGATGTTGACGGGGCCGCGCACCACGGGGCGCTCGTCGCCGAACACCTCCATGCGGTCGACCAGCGTCACGATGCGGTCGGCCTCGTCGCAGATCAGCCGCGTCAGCATGCGGTCTTCCGAGGAGGCCTGCTGCTCCAGGAGCTGCGCCGCGCCGCGGATGCCCGAGAGCGGGTTCTTGATCTCGTGCGCCAGCATCGCGGCGAGCGCGATCACCGAGCGCGCGGCGCTGCGGTGGGTGAGCTGGCGGTCCATCTTGTCGGCGATGGAGCGCTCCTGGAGCATCACCACGATATGGCCGGGCCGTTCCGTGACGGGGGCAACGTGCAGATCGACCTGGCGGTCCCCGCCCATGCGCGGCGTGCCCAGATCGACCTTGTACTCGTTGACAGGTGCATTCGACGAACGCACCTGGTCGATCAGCGCCAGCAAGGGGCTGCCAAACGGCACCAGCTCTTTCAGCGACTGCCGCTTCAAGAACTGCGTCGAGATATCGAAGAAGGCTTCGGTTGCGATGTTGGCGGCGACGATTTTGCCGTCCGGCCCGATCATCAGCACGGGATTGGGAAGTGCGTCCAGGATGGCATCGCTGTCGGACGGAAACGGCCGACGATGTTCAGCAACTGAGCTCATGCAGCGGCGCTCCATGCGAAGTCGTCGAAGGCATCTTGCAGTGACCGGTGAACGAGGTGCGGATCCTCCGAGGTGAGGATTTTCTGGCGCCAGGATTTCAGCTTCTCGGCCGGCGCACGGCTCACATCGGCCGCGACGTCGAGCGCCCAGCCCAGATGTTTTCGCGCGTGCCGCAGCCCGATGCGCAGGCCGTAGAGCGCGCAGACGCCTTCATAAAGCGTGCGCACATAATGCAGCTGCGTCTCGAGCGGCGGCGTGGCTTCCACCGCCCCACCCTTGAGGCGGCGGCCGATCTGGCCGGGCAGCCAGGGCTGGCCCTGCGCGCCGCGGCCGATCATCACGGCATCGGCGCCGGAGGCCTTTAACGCCGCGAGGGCCTTCTCGTAAGTGGTGATGTCGCCATTGACGACGAGCGGAATGGAGATGGCCTCGCGTACGGCGCGGATCGCATCCCAATCGGCCTCGCCCTTGTAGAACTGGCAGCGGGTGCGGCCGTGCACGGTGACGAGCTTGATGCCTGATGCCTGTGCGCGCCGCGCCAGTTCCGGTGCGTTGCGGGTGCGGTCGTCCCAGCCGAGCCGCATCTTCAACGTCACTGGCACCTTCACCGCCGCGATCGTCGCTTCGATCAGGCTGACGGCGTGGTCGAGGTCGCGCATCAAGGCGGAACCGGACTGGCCGCCGGTGACGTGACGAGCCGGACAGCCCATGTTGATGTCGATGATATCGGCGCCTTCGGCTTCAGCGATCCGGGCGCCCTCCGCCATCCAATGCGTCTCGCACCCGGCGAGCTGGACCACGTGGGGACCGATCCCCGTGGCTTCGCAGCGCAACCGGGACATATGATGGCCATTGGCGAGTTCGTCGCTGGCCGTCATTTCGGACACCACCAGACCGGCCCCCAACTCCGCGGCAAGCCGGCGGACGGGCGAGTCAGTCACCCCCGACATCGGTGCCAGGAAGACCGGGGTGGCGACATCAATATCGCCTATCTTCAATGGCTTAGAGCCTGATACTACCGAGCCGGTCACAGGGGTCTCGTTGCGTTGGCAGCGCCTCATCGCGCCTGCCATGACCTATCTTGCGCACAATTCTTGTGCAGTCAAGCGTCATGCCTACAGTTTAGACAGTTCTGCAAATCTTTCAAGTGCAGTGCAGCAAAATGCTGTTTCCCACAATCCGGGGAAACCCCCTTTTATTGCGGGCCTGCCGTGCTAGAGGCATGCGGCGATCACCCCACCCCCGACTCTCTTCATCACCAAATGAGTATTTGAGTCCTATGGCGAAATCACAGCGCACCGCAGTCGTCCTCGTCGCTGCCGGACGCGGCCTGCGCGCAGGCGCCGGTGGCCCCAAGCAATATCGCGAGATCGGCGGCGTGCCGGTGATCTATCGCGCCATGGAGGCCTTCAGCCGTCATGCGGACGTGTTCGCAGTTCAGCCCGTCGTGAACCCGGACGACAGCGCCATGTTCACGGCGGCGGTCGCAGGGCTCGGCCACGAGGCGCCGGTCAATGGCGGCGCGACCCGGCAGGCCTCGGTGCTCGCCGGTCTCGAAGCGCTCGCCAGGCACAAGCCCGACATCGTCCTGATCCACGACGCCGCGCGACCCTTCGTTTCGGAAGGCGTGATCACCCGCGCGATCGATGCGGCCAGCCGCACCGGCGCGGCGATCCCCGTCGTTCCCGTCACCGACACCATCAAGATCACCGGCGAGAATGACAATGTCGAGGACACGCCGGACCGGGCGCGGTTGCGAATTGCGCAGACGCCGCAATCCTTTCGTTTCGACGTCATCCTCGAAGCGCATCGTCGCGCGGCCAAGGACAGGCGCAGCGATTTCACCGACGATGCCGCGATTGCCGAATGGGCGGGATTGACGGTTGCAACCTTTGAAGGCGATGTTGCCAATATGAAGCTCACCACTCCCGAGGATTTCGTGCGCGAGGAAGCGCGGCTGGCAAGCCTGCTCGGCGACATCAGGACCGGCACGGGCTACGACGTCCACGCCTTCGGCGAGGGCGACCATCTCATGATATGCGGCGTGCGCGTGCCGCACACCAAAGGCTTCCTGGCCCATTCCGACGGCGATGTCGGCCTGCATGCGCTGGTCGACGCCATCCTGGGCGCGCTCGCTGACGGCGACATCGGATCGCACTTTCCGCCCAGCGACGCGAAGTGGAAAGGCGCCTCCTCCGACCAGTTTTTGCAATACGCCATCGAGCGCGTCACCCAGCGCGCCGGCCGCATCGCCAATCTCGAGGTGACCATGATCTGCGAGCGGCCGAAGATCGGCCCTTTGCGCGAGACCATGCGCGCGCGCATCGCCGAGATTTCCGGCGTCGACATCTCCCGCGTCGCGGTCAAGGCGACCACCAGCGAGCGGCTCGGCTTCACCGGCCGCGAGGAAGGCATCGCGGCCACCGCGAGCGCCACCATCCGTCTGCCCTGGAGTGTCTAGGCCATGGCCGGCAGCGACGCACGCGCCCTCTCCCGCTCGCTGCTCGATTTGTGCCGGATGCGCAAGCTGACGATCGCGACCGCGGAATCCTGCACCGGCGGCCTGGTTGCCGGTGCGCTGACCGACATCCCCGGCTCTTCCGACGTCATCGATCGCGGCTTCGTCACCTATTCCAACGACGCCAAGCGCGCGATGCTCGGCGTCGAGGTAAGCACGCTCACCAATTTCGGCGCCGTCAGCAGGGAGACGGCAACAGCCATGGCGGTCGGCGCGCTGGAGCGTGCCGGCGTCGATCTTGCAGTCGCTATCACCGGCATTGCCGGCCCCGGCGGCGCCACGCCCGGCAAGCCGGTTGGCCTCGTGCATTTCGCCGCCGCCGCGCGCGACGGACGCATCGTCCATCGCGAGCATCGCTTTGGCGCCATCGGCCGCACCGCCGTGCGTCAGCGCTCCGTGGTCGAGGCGCTGCGCATGCTGATGGATCTCGCCCGCGGCCCGCAAGTTACGGCCAAGCCGAAACGTGCCGCCGCAGTAACCCGCCTGCGCCCGCGCGTGACACGATCACCGCGCCGGCACGCGGTGAAGCGCAGGCCGCCGCGCTGACCGCGGGGGTGAGATCCCTCACGCAGCCGCGAGTTAAGCACTCACGTGATCGAGCACGCACTGCTTGATCGCGCTGTGATTGACGATGGCTGCGCCCCACACCAGCCCGTAGAGACTTGACCTTTCCCGCCATGCAGGTGACCTCGACGTCATTGCCGATGTGGAAGGGTCGAAACAGCAGCAGCATGACGCCGGCGGCGATGTTGGAGAGTGGGCCCTGTAATGCCAGACCAACGGCGAGAGATGCGCAACATTGCCCGTGCGATGACGCCGCTGGAGATCGAGCAGGCCGCTGCGTATTATGCCTCGCAGCCGCCGGATGTCGTGAAGGCGGTGGATTGAAATTTTGGCACGCCTGCCTTCCCCATCGTCATTGCGAGCGCAGCGAAGCAATCCAGAGTCTCTCCGCAGAGGGATTCTGGATTGCTTCGTCGCAAGGGCTCTTCGCAATGAAGGAGGAGAGAGCGTGCCCGTCCGCAACCACTACGACGACACCAGCTTCCGCCGTCCGTAGATCGCATCCGCCCGCTTCTCGAAGGCGATGGAAAATCGCGCGAACGCGGCGTCGAACATCGAGCCCATCAGGAGCGCCAGCATGCGGCTCTTGAACTCGTAGGCAAGGAAGAAGCCGACATCGCAAACGCTCTCGCCTTTGGGCTCGAACGTCCAACGGTTTTCCAGATTGCTGAAGGGACCTTGCAGATATTCGACCAGGATCTTCAAATTGGCGCGGTCGAGCGTCACGCGGCTGGTGAAGGATTCCCTGACCAGCTTGAACGACACCGTCATGTCCGCGACCAGCACCTCGGTGCCGTCGGGTTTCGCCATGCGCTGACGGACCTTCAGCGCACTGCACAGCGGCACGAATTCCGGGTAGCGCTCGACGTCAGCGACCAGATCAAACATCTCGGACGCGCTGTGATCGACACGACGCTTGCTCGAAAAATTGGGCATGGCGATTCAGCGGGCGCTTGCTGCCCGCGCGGCCTTCAGTTTCGCAAAATCCTCGCCGGCATGATGCGACGAACGGGTGAGCGGGGTCGCAGACACCATCAGGAAACCCTTGGTGTAGGCGACCTTCTCGTAGGACGAAAACTCGTCCGGCGGCACGTAGCGCATCACGGCGTGATGCTTGCGGGTCGGCTGGAGATATTGCCCGATGGTCAGGAAATCGACGTCGGCGGAACGCAGATCGTCCATCACCTGCTGCACCTCGTGGCGCTCCTCGCCGAGGCCGACCATGATGCCGGACTTGGTGAAGATGGTGGGATCGAGCTCCTTGACCCGCTGCAACAGCCGGATCGAATGGAAATAGCGCGCGCCCGGCCGCACCGTGAGATAGCACGACGGCACGGTCTCGAGATTGTGGTTGAACACGTCGGGCTTCGCCGCGACGACGACCTCCAGCGCCCCCTCCTTGCGCAGGAAGTCGGGCGTCAGGATCTCGATCGTGGTCGAGGGGCACGCGGCGCGGATCGCGCGGATGGTCTGGGCGAAATGCTCGGCGCCGCCGTCAGTGAGATCGTCGCGGTCCACGGAGGTGATGACGACATGGGCAAGGCCGAGCTTGGCCACAGCCTCGCCGACGTTCTGCGGCTCGGCCGCGTCAAGTGCATTCGGCATGCCGGTCTTGACGTTGCAGAAGGCACAGGCGCGGGTGCAGGTGTCGCCCATGATCATGAAGGTCGCGTGCTTCTTGTCCCAGCACTCGCCGATATTCGGGCAGCCCGCCTCCTCGCACACCGTATGCAGGCCGTTGGCGCGCACGATGTTGCGCGTGTCGGCATAGCCGCGGGTGTTGGGCGCGCGTACGCGGATCCAGTCCGGCTTCGGCGGCGAAGCGGAATCGGGCCGGTTCACCTTTTCGGGGTGACGTGGGCGCAGCGGGTTCGAGATGGTATCGACGATAACGACCATGGGGTGTCCGGTCTGACCAAGTCCTACCTAGTCGGTCTGGCCGGGCATCGCAACCCGGCTCGCACCGCTTCAGGGAACATGGCAGATATGGGCAATATCCTGCTCTGTTCTCTGGCGATTCTCACCTCGAATGGCTCCAGTCTCGAAGACCTCTACTCCTCGGCTCGGCAAAGCCCTGAAGCGTACCTTTTTCGCGCGCAGCGTCCACGAGGTCGCGCCCGATCTGATCGGTGCGACCATGCTGGTCAACGGCGTTGGCGGGATCATCGTCGAGGTCGAGGCCTATCATCATACCGAGCCGGCGGCGCACTCCTACAATGGCCCGACGCCGCGGAACCAGGTGATGTTCGGCCCGCCCGGCTTTGCCTATGTCTACCGCTCCTACGGCATCCACTGGTGTGTGAACTTCGTCTGCGAGGAAGAAGGCTCGGCCAGCGCCGTGCTGATCCGCGCGCTGGAGCCGACCCACGGAATCGCCGCGATGCGGCGGCGCCGCCATCTCCAGGATTTGCACACGTTGTGCTCGGGCCCGGGCAAGCTGACCGAAGCGCTCGGCATCACCATCGCGCACAATGCCTTGCCGCTCGACCGTCCGCCGATCGCGCTGCATGCGCGGACGGAGGACTTCGAGGTGGCGGCCGGCATCCGGATCGGCATCACCAAGGCGGTCGAGCTGCCCTGGCGCTATGGTGTCAGGGGCTCGAAATTCCTCAGCAAGCCGTTTCCGAAATAAGCTTACGACGCCTGCTTGAGCCGCTCCAGCGCCTCGAGCAGCTTGGCCTTGCGGGCGAGCGCGGCCTCGCGCTTCTCGCGCTCCTCCTCGACGACCTCCTCGGCCGCGTTGGCCACGAATTTCTCGTTGGCCAGTTTGGACTCGGCACGCTTGATGTCGGCGTCGGCCTTCCCGATCTCCTTGTCCAGACGCGTGCGCTCGGCGACGACGTCAATCACGCCCTTCAGCGGCAGCGCGGCCACCTCGCCGCGCACCAGGAGCTGGACCGCGCCGTCGGGCGCACGGTCGGCGAAGGAGATGTCCGACAGCCGCGCCATGCGCTTGATGACGTCGCTCCAGCGCGGCGCGCGCTCCTTCGTCTCGGCCGAGGCGCCTGCGAGCACCAGCGCCGTGAGGGTCGCCGGCGGGATGTTCATCTCGGCGCGCACCGAACGGATCTGCGTGACAAGGTCAATGACCCAGCCGATCTCGGCCTCGGCCGCGGGATCGGTGAAGTCGGCATGGTCGAAGATCGGCAGCACCCAAACCGGCGAGACGAGCGCGTCGGTCGGCCCCGTCGTCGCCGCGAGCATCGCAAGCTGCTCCGGCGTCGGCCCGGCCGGCTTCAGCGGCCACGGTGCCAGCGCGAGCAGACCGTCGCGCTTGGCCGTCACCTCCCACAGCTCCTCGGTGATGAAGGGCATGAAGGGGTGCAGCAGTTTCAGGATCTCGTCGCGCGCCCATGCCACCATGGCGCGGGTCTCGGCCTTGGCAGGGCTGTCGGGGCCGAGTAGCACGGGTTTTGCGAGCTCGAGATACCAGTCGCAATAGACGTTCCACACGAAGCGGTAGATGCTGCCGGCGGCGTCATTGAAGCGATAGGCCTCGATCGCCTCGGTCACCTCGCGCGTGGTGTGCGCACTCTCATGTGCGATCCAGCGGTTCAGCGTCTCTTTGACCTTCGCCGGCTCGAAGCCTTCGGGCACGGCGCAATGGTTCATCTCCGCAAAGCGCGACGCATTCCAGAGCTTGGTCGCGAAATTGCGATAGCCCTCGACACGGCTGGTGGCGAGCTTGATGTCGCGCCCCTGCGCGGCCATCGCGGCCAGCGTGAAGCGCAGCGCGTCCGCACCATATTGGTCGATCAGGCTGAGCGGATCGATGACGTTGCCCTTCGACTTCGACATCTTGGCGCCCTTCTCGTCGCGGACGAGGGCGTGGATGTAGATCGTCGAGAACGGCACCTCCTTCATGAAGTGCAGCCCCATCATCATCATGCGGGCGACCCAGAAGAAGATGATGTCGAAGCCCGTCACCAGTGCGTTGGTCGGGTAGTAGCGCTGCACTTCCGGCGCGTCTGCGGGCCAGCCGAGGGTCGAGAATGGCCACAGCGCCGAGGAGAACCAGGTGTCGAGCACGTCCTCGTCGCGCGTGATGAAGCCGTCCCGCTTGTTGCGGTCGAGCGCCATCTCGCGGCCCTGCTCGACCGTGATGACTTCCTGCTCGACGTAATAGCCGAGGGCGTGGCTGACGGCCTCCTCCTCGGTCTCGGCGACGAACACCTTGCCATCAGGACCGTACCAGGCCGGGATCTGGTGGCCCCACCAGAGCTGGCGCGAGATGCACCAGGGCTGGATGTTCTCCATCCACTCGAAATAGGTTTTTTCCCAGTTCTTTGGCACGAAGGTGGTTTCGCCCGAACGCACGGCGGCCATCGCGGGCTTCGCCAGCGTCTTGGCGTCGACATACCATTGGTCGGTCAGATAGGGCTCGATCACCGTGCCGGAGCGGTCGCCATGCGGCACCATGTGGGTGTGAGGTTCGATCCGCTCGACGAAACCGAACGATTCCAGTCGCTCGACGATGCGCTTGCGCGCTGCAAAGCGATCGAGCTTGTTGAACTCCTCGGCGAACTGCGAGGCACCTTCCGGCAGGTCGCGCAGATAATCCTCGTTGTCGAGGAGATCGAGGCAACCTTCCTTGTCGATGACGCTGATTCGGGCGAGGCCGTGGCGATTGCCGACCTCGAAATCGTTGAAGTCGTGCGCCGGCGTCACCTTGACCGCGCCCGAGCCCTTCTCCGGATCGGAATAATCGTCGGCGACGATCTGGATCTTGCGGCCGACCAGCGGCAGGATCACGTTCTTGCCGACCAGCTTCTGATAGCGCTCGTCGTCGGGATGCACGGCCACCCCGGTATCGCCGAGCATGGTCTCCGGGCGCGTGGTGGCAACGACGATGAAGCTCGAGGGATCCTCGGGGCTGAAGATCTTGCCCTCGATCGGATAGCGCAGGTACCAGAGGCTACCCTTGACCTCGGTCTGCTGCACTTCGAGATCGGAGATCGCGGTGAGCAGCTTGGTGTCCCAGTTCACCAGCCGCTTGTCCTTGTAGATCAGGCCGTCGCGGTGCAGCTCGACGAACACCTTGACCACGGCCTTGGACAGGCCCTCGTCCATGGTGAAGCGTTCGCGCGACCAGTCGCAGGAGGCGCCGAGCCGCTTGAGTTGGTTGATGATGGTGTCGCCGCTCTCGGCCTTCCACTGCCAGACCCGCTCCAGAAACTTCTCGCGGCCCATCTCGCGACGGCTGGGCTGCTGGCGCTCCATCAGCTGCCGCTCCACCACCATCTGGGTGGCGATGCCGGCATGGTCGGTGCCGGGCTGCCACAGCACGTCGCGACCGCGCATGCGCTCGAACCGGCACAGGATGTCCTGGAGCGTGTTGTTGAGGGCGTGGCCCATGTGCAGCGAGCCCGTCACGTTCGGCGGCGGGATCACGATGGTAAAGGGCACAGCGTCGCGGCGGTCTGGGCGGCCGGCCTTGAAGGCAAGGCTGTCCTCCCACACGACGGACATGCGGGCTTCGATATCGGCGGGCTGGTAATTTTTCTCGATCATGGCGCTGTTAGAAAGCCGCGCACGGGGTCCAAGTCAACGGACAAGTCAACGGAAAGCCAGGCGGCAACAGGGCTTTCCGGTCCGGTCGGGAAACAGAATATTACCCACAAGCAGGGCTTTATGAGGGCTCTGCGGCCCGATCTACCTGCCGCCGCGCGATACCCGCTCGATTTCGGCCTTCACGATGCGTTCGACCAGGCCCGGCAAATTGTCGTCCAGCCAGGATTTCAGCATCGGACGCAGCATCTCCTTGACCAGATCCTCCAGAGTTCGCGCATTGCTGCTGAGCACCGTGTGGGCCAGGGAATTGAAGGCGGATTCGACCGCGGAGACCGTCGATTGCGCCAGCATCGGCTGTTGGGGCGGCAGCGGCGGCGCATCGAAGTCCACGGGCGCATAGGATGCCGGCGTCGGACGCGGCGCCGGCGATTCGGCGAATTCGAGATCGTCGCGCGGCTCGACCTTGCGGAAGCTCGGCGGCGGCGGAGGCGGCGTCGGCTCCATCGCCAGCGCCATATCGTCGGTCAATTCCAGCACGTCGGGCTCAGGTTCGGGCTCCGGCTCGGGAGCACGGATTTCCGGCGCGGGCGTGGCTGCGTCGAGCCCCGCCAGCAGCGCGTCGATATCGTCCTGATTGTTGGATGCATCCACCTCGGGTGCGGCGGCCGGCGGCGCTGCCGGCTTTGCGGCCGGAGCCGGTGCCGGCTTTTCGGCGGCCGGTTTGGGCGGCGCGACCTTGGATGGCGGAATATCGTTGATCACCTGCGGCTTCGGTGACGCGGCGGGGGCGGCAGCTTTCTCGGGCTTAGCGGCATCCGCCGGCGGCGGCTTGGCCTCATCGTCGGCAATGATGCGCCGGATCGAGGCCAGAATCTCCTCCATCGAGGGTTCTGTGACCTTTGCAGGCTGCGTCATCTCCGACTCCACATCATCAACGCCCTCGCATGCGTTGTTTTACACCAAGCACGACAGGATTGGCCGGTTCCGGATGGGTGGCCCGACATTTTCGTCACGGCAGCCCGACTTGTCCCCAGATGACAGCTCAACGTGCAGCGGTGCGCCCCTGCCCTCGGCACTCATGCTTTACGCACACGGCATCGGATGCAGAGCGAATCGACCCGCATCCTTCTTGGCAAGGCTATGTCAGGGATTTTGCTGATTGCAAGCAAAGCACCGGTCGGCTTCGGCTATTTGCGAGGCCGACCGGATGATTACGGGACTCTAGCGTCCGTCTGGCGTGCGTACGCCGGCCCAGCTGTCGCGGACCTGATGGTAGTGCACGCTGGGATCGTAGACAGTGGTGTTGAGGCCGAGGACTTGCGGCGCGAGACGACCGACCGCGTTGAGCACCGAATAGGACGCCACCACGCGGTCATGCTGGGCAGTGACGAGCGCCACGCGCGCGTTGACCAGCGCCTGCTGCGCGTTGAGCACGTCCAGCGTGGTGCGCTGGCCGGCCTTGGCTTCCTCGCGCACACCGTTCAGCGCGATCTCGGAGGCCGTAACCTGCGCCTGCGCAGACTGCACCTGCGCCTTGCCGGCTTCCAACTGGCCCCAGGCCTGCACGACGTTGGCGCGGGTCTGATCGCGTGTGGTTTCAAGATTCAGGCGCTGCTGCGCCAAGTTCTCTTTCGATTGGCGGATCAGCGCATATTCAGCGCCGCCCTGATAGATCGGCACCGAGGCGGTCGCGATGGCGGAAGCGGTCGTCGTTCGGAAGACCGTCAGGGTCTGCTGGTACGACTGGGTGATGCCAGCCTGAACCGTGAGGGTCGGCAGCAGCGCGCCTTCGTTGATCTTGACCTGGAGATAATTGACGTCGATGCCGAACATCGATGCCGTGACGTTGGGGTTCTCCACCAGGCTGAGACCGACGGCGGAGGCGAGCGTCCCGGGCAGGAAACGATCGACCGGCGAGCCCGGCGCAAGGTTCGTCGGCTCGTTGCCGATGATCCGGCGGAAATTGGCACGCGTCGTCGTGAGATTCGATTCGGCCGTCAGGGCCTGGGTCCTGCCTGCCGCGAGCTGCGCTTCGGATTGCGCCACGTCCGTGCGCGTCACCTCGCCGACATTGAACCGATCGCGCGTTTGCTTGAGCGTCTGTTCGAGGACGCGCACATTGCTGCGCTGAACTTCGAGTGTGGCGGAGTCACGAAGATAATCCATGTAGCTGGTCGCAGCCTGCAGCAGGACCGTCTGCTCGAGCACACGCAACGCCTCGCGGGATCCCGAGACCTGGCTTTCCGCCACGCGCGTCCTGTTGGCGGTCTGATTGCCGTTATAGAGCGTCTGGTTGATGGTCAGGCTGGCGCTATTGGGCTGAAGGGGCGGGTCGCTATGGATCGGCACAGCCTTCTGCGTCTGCTGAATATCCTGATATTGATAGCCGGTGCTGAGATTGATCCCGACCTTGGGGCGATAGCCCGACAGCGCTTGCGGCACGTTCTCGTCAGTCGAGCGCACCTGGGCGCGCTGCGCGTTGAGCTGCGGATTGTTCTGATAAGCGCGCACCAGCGCAGCCTCGATCGTATCCGCCAAGGCAGGCGTCGGCGCGGCAAGCGCCAGCAGCAGGACCGAAACCGCTGCTCCGGTGAAGAGCTTCACCCCATGCATCCAAAAATTCCGTTCATTCTAACGCCCGGCTCGTGCCCGCGAGCTGGGTTACCGTCTACGAGTGGAGTCGTTGCCCCGCCGCAACATAGGACGCGGTCAAGCGCGACGGAACTACCTGAGGGGTGTTCTCGGTGGAAACTCTTCACGTGCAGCATCCCGGCCACACTTCTGATTCAGAACGGGATTTTAACGGGCCAAAGCCGTCAGAAGACGAAGGCGGCGGCCCGTTCCAGCCCCGGAAGGACCGGGGCTGCGGCATCGAACAGCGCCCGATGGCCGAATTCGCCGTGGGTATGGGTCACGATCATGGCTCGCGGCGGCCTGGATTCGGCCGAGACCCCCACCAGGCGCCCCCCCTCCTTGAGCTGCCCGAGCAGCCCTGCCGGGGTCACCTCGGTGGCGCCGTTGAGGACGATCACATCATAGGGACCTGCGGCGGCATCACCCTCGGTGCAGGCCGCGGCCTTGCAGGCCACGTTGGCCAACCCGAGGGCGGCGAAGGCGTCGTTGGCCTTTGCCGCCAGGCCCGAATCGCATTCCGTCGCGATGACTTTGCGCGCGAGCTTGGCGGTCAGCGCAGCGAGATAGCCCGTGGCGCAGCCGACGACCAGCACGTCGTCATCCTCGCCGATCTCGGCGGCCTGGAGCAGCTTGCCGGTCAGCTGCGGCTTGATCAGGAACCGCTTGGCGCCTCCCTCGCTGACGTCGAGATCGAGGTCGAGATACGCCAATGCCTGCCGGCTGGCGGGCACGAAAGCCTCGCGCGGAACCGTGAGCATGGCGTCGAGAACACGACGGTCGGTGACGTCACTGGTGCGCACCTGGCCATCGACCATTTTTAGGCGCGCCGTCGAGAAAACGGACATTTGCGGACCCTGCAAGGCGGACGATGCCGCGGACGAAAGTTGGCGGCATCTTTGGAACAGGCCCTGCGAAAACGCAACATGGCTTTGGCCCGCAAACCGGGCCCTTCCGCAACTCGCAACGTCGAGGGTGAGCCGCCTATTCGATCGTGACCGCGAGGCGGCCGATCAATGCGGCGACTTCGTCCAGCCGTGCCGAATCGTGGGTCTCGACCGCCCGCGCCAGACAAGCGAGGCATTCGTCGTCGCTGAGTTCGGGGATGTCCGCCGGCAGAATGGAGGGGGCCAGCGGGAAACGGTCGACCTGGATGTCTCGCATGGGAATCAGCTCCATAAAGGACCGGCCTCTGGAAGCTCGATTTCAATTGAGTCGTTTTGGCGTCACCGCGGAGGATGCGGGCTCGCCGCGGTACACATCTAGTTGAGGATCTGCTGCAACGAGATCGCACGCCAGATCAGAGTCTGGGCGCAAGTTGCTGAAAATGAAGCGGAATTTGGCTCCCCGGGCTGGATATTTGTTCTTGTCCAAGCCGTCCCATAATGGCAACCTGCAAGTTGATAACCGCTTTGATATCAAGGGGTAATTTGCCCATGTTGACCATAGCGGTTACTGCTAGCGCACACCCCAATAGCGGGGAAAAAGCGGGGAAGATAGTAGGAATCCGAAATGGGGAGCCATACTAGAAACGTCCTCACGGTCAAGGCGATCGAGGCTCGCAAGTCCGCGAAGCTCCGCGACGGCGGCGGCCTCTGGCTGGTGACCAAGGGCAGCGGCCGGTACTGGACCCTCGACTACAGGTTCGGCGGCAGGCGCCGGCAAATGGGCATTGGCCCGCTCCACACAGTCGGACTGGCCGATGCGCGCCACAAGGCTGAGGCAGCCCGCGCCCTACTCCGACGCGGTATCGATCCAATCGACCACCGGGCTGTTGAGGCGATCGAGGCAGCCAAGGCCGCGGCCGGCGTGAAGACCTTCGGCCAATATGCCGACTCTTATATAGACGAAGCCGTGAAGGCTGGCCGGTGGCGTGGCGCCAAGACCGAGGCGGGCTGGCGGAATACCCTCACCAACCACGTCAAGGCAATGCGGGACAAAGCGTTAGCGGATATCGACATCCAAGACGTGCTGGCGGCTGTGCGTCCGCTCTGGGGCACCAAGCAGGAGACCGCGGAAAAGCTCCGGTGGCGGATTGAGCGCGTCTTGGACTCGGCCAAGGTCGAGGGCCTGCGCAGCGGCGACAACCCGGCCGCGTGGAAAGGCAATCTGGAACATGTCCTCCATAAGCCGGACGAGTCCACGCGCGGCCATCACGAGGCCCTGCCCTACAAAGATGTGCCAGCCTTTATGAATCGGCTACGCGGCACCGACACGATCACGGCCCGAGCATTAGAGTTCCTGATCCTGACGGCCACCAGGAGTGCCGAGACCCGCCTGGCCGTGTGGGATGAATGCGACCTTGAGGGAGCGACGTGGACGCTTCCACAGGAGCGCACGAAGGAGCGCAGAGAGCTTCGTGTCCCACTGTGCGAGCGCGCGGTTGAGATCGTGAGGCAGATGAAGGCGCAGTCCCTGAATCACTTCGTATTCCCGGGCGTGCGCGCCAACCGTCCCCTCTCCGATATGACCTTCGGCAAGGTAATCGGCGCCCATGGAGGCGGTGGCGCGACGACGCACGGATTTCGGTCCTCCTTCAAGGATTGGGCCACCGAAGAGACAGAACACGAGAACTACGTCTCCGAGGCAGCGCTTGGCCATTCCGCAGGGGATGCCGTTGAGCGCGCTTACCGGCGCGGGGACGCCCTGAAGAAACGCAGGGGCATGATGGTTGATTGGGCGGCCTATTGTGCCGGGAAGTAAATAGCCCAACGCGCGACATCGAGCGCCCGCTAGAGGAACGAACGCGCAGAGGAAAACTTACAGGTTTTGCTGGCTCCTCTCCTGGGCCGGCGGAGCGGCCCCGGCGTTGACCCCCAGGCAATCCAGCCGGGGCCGACTCTGAGCGCCAACTGAGGCGGACTTACTTCTGGGTGTTCCGCTTATAAATACACGCTTTTGGAACAAACGAAGGTTTATTAAAATCACAATCTGTTCTCGCCCGGAGAACGAGAACAGCGGGCCGCCAGCCTGAACCGGCGGGCTTTCATTTGTTGACAACCAGCCGCCCAGGCACGAAGCTTGCTTTCATAAAAGCGTCGCCAATCATTGCTTTTCTATTTCTCTAGAATTCTTTTATCCATCTGGAGGCACCGTGACCGACGAGGAAATCGCCCGTCTGCGCGCCCATGACAGCAACATCAGTCGATATCGACGGCTGCTTAAAACCAATCTCTCAGACCTCGAGCGCCGGTATTTGGAACAGCGCCTGAGCGAGGAAAGGCCGCCCGTTGAGAACTTGGCTCATCCCCCTCCCACCCCGCGGACTGAGCACGGCCGATCAGTTTGAGGCGGGTGCGTTTTGACCTTTGCTCGTAGGACCGACGAGCTTCTATTCTCCAAAAGCGAACTGAACCTTCACACTCCACGGCCATACTCATGTGCATCCGGGATTTTTGCTAATCCCGTCCCGGGGCTGGACGGATATCACGCCGCCGGGACAAGGTATTGCGTGCCCGGCGGCGTAATTTGCGGCGCGCGAGTTGGCGCTTGGAGTACCCATGAACATCCGTTCTGGTCTATTGCTGGCCGCGATTTGCTGCGCATTCGGAAATGCTTGCATTGCCCAAGAGGGGTCGGTGGGGCCAGACGGGCTATATCCACCACCACCCGAGACTTCCCCGCAAAACCAACGGACCCGCAGGCGTGCCAACGCGGTGGGGCCAAAACCTTCGTCGGTATCCAAGCCGATGACTTGGGAAGAAGAAAACGCCCGACAGCAAGCGGATGAAGATCAGCTAAAACGGAAGATGAATATCTGCCAGCGCTGTTGAGCGACAACATCCCTAGAGTGTCAATCGGCGTTCGACTGGGACCCCCCGTATTGCCGCATCAGCAATTGTTACCCTGATGGCACGGATGCGAGGTCGACTGATCGGCCGC
>NZ_JADPJQ010000122.1:0-20449 GCF_023073515.1 Bradyrhizobium sp. 17
TCGAAGTCCCCCGTGCCGAATCAACTTGGCACCAGGGAATCAGAACTCGCTAATTAGGTACAGACCCTAGCGACTCGACAAGTTGTTACAGCATAAAATGCTGATGAAGCTTCTGTGACAGGCGTTGTTCAAGCAGTAATGCTGAGAGGCTCGGGCGACTATCCACCCACGATCGCACTTGGGTAGCGACGGTTTGGATGTCGAGCGTGAAACTGAAGCAAGTCTATTTGACAGCGAACGATCCTGGACGCCTGGCCGAGTTCTACGAAGGCCTGGGTCTGAAGGTGCGCTTCGCTGACCCCGGCAAGTGGATCCAGTTCGTGAGCGATGCGGCTGCGTTCTGCGTCGCCGGACCGACGGAGTCGGTCTCGGACCAGCTGCAAGATGCCGTTCTTGTCTTCGATGTCGATGACCTCGAGGCCGCCATGGAGCGTGCCGCAGCCATGGGGGCGCAAGTCGGCGCAGTTCGGGACATGGCCAGTCACGGCCGTGCGGTGAAGGTGCGGGATCCGGGCGGCAACGTCATCCAGTTCTATCAAGCAGCCGGATAGCTCAGACGTTCACCGGGGGCAGCGCTGCATGCCCGGACTCACAACCAGACAAAGAGGGCGCATCCATCCCATGAATCCAAGGGTCGTAGCCATGCCGTCCGCAACACCGCCGCTGTCCGAAACGAGCCCACTCGATGCCGCAGCATTCCGCGCTGCAATGCGCAGCGTGCCGGGCACCGTGTCGATCGTCACGACAGGCCGGGCGCCGAACCGCCATGGTCTGACACTGACGGCGGGCTGCTCACTGTCGGCGGCTCCGCCCAGCGTGCTGGTTTGCGTCAATCGATCTGCCGGTGCGCACGACACCATTCTCAGCAGTCGGTCGTTCTGCTGGAATATTCTGGGGGTCGAGCATCGCGATCTGGCGCTCAAGTTTTCCGGGCAGGACGGCAGCAAGGGCGATATCCGCTTCGGCGACGGTTTGTGGTGCGATCTCAAAACCGGAGCACCGAGTCTGGTCGGCGCGGTCTGCAGCTTCGATTGCCGCGTGGTGAATGCTTACAGCGACAGTAGTCACACCATTTTCACCGGAGAAGTGGTGGCTCTGACCACGAGAGCCGGATGTGAGTCGCTCGTCTACATCGACGGATGTTTCGCCGCGCCAAAGGCGGTCTGAAACACAGACGACGTCAGGCGCCGCTACGTTTCCGCTACAGCCAAGATGGAACCGATCAGCATGCAAGGAAGACGAAGACTTTCCATCGCGCATCCATCAGCGGTCGGTCGCTGATGCTGTCGCTCTGGCTCAATGTCATCGCCGGCGGGGTGCTCATCGGACTGGTTTACGGGCTCGTCGCGCTCGGTCTCACGATCATCTTCGGCGTCATGCGCGTGGTCAATTTCGCTCATGGCGAGATGGTCGTGTTCGGGATCTACATCGGATACTGGACCGTTCGAATTTGGGACGTCCCGATCTTTCTAGCCGCTGCGGTCGCCGCGGTCGTCATGTTCGTGTTCGGCTATCTGCTGGAGACGCTCGTCGTGAAGCGGTTCGTCAATCGGCCGCATCATTATCAGTTTATCGTCTTCATCGGCCTCTCACTGCTTTTCAGCGGCGTATTGCTGATGTCGTTCGGTCCGGATCCGCGGCCGACGGCGTCTCAGCTGTCCTTCCAGACCGTGAGCGTGGGACCGCTCACCTTGGATTGGGCCCGCATCCAGGCGGCCGCTACGGCAGGCCTGCTAATCGCCGCACTGGGAGCCTATCTGAAGTACTCCGCATTCGGCCGATCGCTGCGGGGCGCCGCCAATAATCGACTCGGCGGACTGGTGGTCGGGCTTAATATCCCTCGGGTCTATGCGGTGACCTTCGGCATCGGAGCCGCCTGCGCTGGCGTCGCCGGCGCATTGATCTCGCCGCTGTTCGATGCGCAACCCTATCTCGCCGTCGACTTCACGCTGCTGGCCTTCGTGACGGTGATCGTCGGCGGTCTCGGCAGCTTCGGCGGCGCTCTTCTGGGCGGCCTGACGATCGGAGTCGCCGAAGCGATCGCGGCCTTGATGTTCACGCCGTCGATGAAAACTGCACTCCCTTACGCGCTCCTGATAATCATCCTGATTTTACGTCCGAGGGGGTTTTTCGGTGCAAAGGACATCTGATCAAGCCAGCGACACCAAGCGTTGGGGCGCCGGCGCTCTGGTCTTCGCCGCCCTGGCCATGGTGGGTGGCATGTCCAACGCCTACGTCATCTCGGTTCTGACGATCGTCCTGTTGTTCACCTTCCTGGGACAATCGTGGAACCTGATGCTCGGGATCGGCGGGCAGCTGTCCATCGGTCACGCGCTGTTCGTTGGAATCGGTGCGTATGCGGTGGCGATCCTGAACATCAAATACGGCGTCACCCCGTGGATCGGTCTGCTGCTGGGCGCGGTGATTGCGGGCTTCGTCGGCGCGGTGCTGGCGTGGCTGAGCTTCCGCTTCGAGGTCCGTGGCATCTATTTCGCGCTGCTCACGATCGCAGCCGCCGAATTCGCCCGGATCATGTTCGGCGGGTGGGACTATGTCGGCGGCATGCAGGGCCTGTTCTATCAGGCGCCGAGCGGCACGATGGACCTCGGGATGCTGCGCGGTGACGCGCGGTTTTACTACTTCGTCGCGCTCGCGCTTGCGGCCATCGGCGTCGCGGGAACGGAGCTGATCTCGCGGTCCTATTGGGGCTATGTCTGGCGGGCGATGCGGGACGACGACGAGGCCGCCCGCGCGCTGGGGGTGCGGACGTTTCGCCACAAGGTGCTGGTGGTCTCGATATCGGCCGCGACGGCCGCGATCGGCGGCGGCGTCCTGGGCCTGGTGCAGGGCGCGATCTTTCCGGATTCGATCATGGGCATGGCGATCTCGGTCGATGTCCTGATCGGCGCCGTGGTTGGCGGATTGGGCACTGCATTCGGCCCGCTGGTCGGCTCGATGGCCGCGATCCCGCTGCATCACGCCATGGGGGCGCTCGGCGACAGCCTGGGGCTCCCCGGACTGAACAGCGTCGCCTACGGGGCGGTGCTGATCCTGGTCGTGTGGTTTCTGCCCGACGGCATCTGGCCGGCGATCGTCCGGCTCTACGGGGCGATCCAGCTGCCGGCGCGCGGCCGGATCTCACAACTGCGGAAGGCCGAGGAATGACCGCGCTGCTCGAAGTGAAGAACTTGACCAAAGCGTTCGTTGGATTGGTCGCGGTCAATGACGTCAGCTTCTCACTGCAGGCAGGCCGCATCACCGCCCTGATCGGGCCGAACGGCGCCGGCAAGACCACCTGCTTCAATCTCGTCGCCGGGGCGCTGAGACCGACCGCCGGGCAGGTGTTGTTCGAGGGGTGTTCGCTCGAGCGCGAGCCGCCCGAAGCGGTGTGCCGCATGGGCATTGCGCGCACCTTCCAGATCGTCCGGCCGATGAAAGATATGTCGGTGCTCGAGAATGCCATGGTGGGCGCCTTCAGTTGGACGACGAACGTCAAGGAGGCGCGGGACAAGGCGTATGAGTCGCTCGAAAATGTCGGGCTCGCCGGCAAGGCGAATGCCCGGACGGATCAGTTGACGTTGCCCGATCGCAAGATGCTCGAGATGGCGAAGGCGCTCTCGACTCGCCCTAAGTTGCTGCTGCTCGACGAAGTGATGGCGGGGCTGCGTCCGACCGAAGCGGCCGGCGTCGTCGGCGTGCTGCACCGGCTCGCCGAGAGTGGACTGACGATCCTACTGGTCGAGCACGTGATGCGGATCGTGATGGAAGTGGCGTCGACCGTGGTGGTGCTTCACCACGGCGTCAAGATCGCCGAGGGCAAGCCGTCAGAGGTGGTAGCGGATCCTGCGGTGCTGGAAAGTTATCTGGGAGCCGGTTTCCATGCCTGACGACGCGCTTCTCGAAATCGACGACCTGTGCGTGGCCTATGACAGCTCCAATGCGCTGAACGGCGTGTCGCTCCGCATCGGCAAGGGTGAACTGATCTGCGTGGTCGGCGCCAACGGCGCCGGCAAGACCTCTCTGATCCGATCAATCGCGGGGATCGTGCCGTCGTCGCGCGGTTCCGTCAGGATCAACGGAGTCGAAATCTCGCGGCGACCGCCGTGGGACATCTGCGAAATGGGCATCGCTCAGGTCGCCGAGGGCCGCCAGATCTTCAGTGCGCTTTCCGTCGAGGACAATCTGCTGATCGGCGGCTCGCTGAAGCGGGCCAGGCACGACCTGGCAAATACGCTTGATTCCGTCTATCAGCTGTTCGGGCGACTTCGCGAGCGCCGCGACCAGCTCGCCGGCACGCTGTCCGGCGGCGAGCAACAGATGCTGGCGATCGGTCGGGCGATCATGTCGAAGCCAGAAATCGTGATGTTCGACGAGCCGTCGATCGGACTGTCGCCGGCGCTGACCGATGTGATGTTCGGCGTCGTCAAATCCCTTAACGAGCAGGGCATCACGGTCCTTCTCGTCGAGCAGAATGTCGCCAAGTCGCTCGCGATGAGCAGCCGCGGCTATGTGCTCGAGAACGGCTCCGTGGTGTTGCATGGATCTAGCCGCGATCTGCTCGAGAACCCCGATGTCCAGCGCGCCTATCTGGGATTGTGAGGCGCGCCGTCTCGGCGAGGCGTCGGGCGTTGCGGCTCTCGTCGCGCCGCCGTTCGGTCCACCGCTCCCCGGCTGTTGCAGCCGCCTCTCGCTTGGGTCTCATTGATGAACACTGCCACTTCTCTCCTGATCGAGCGTGATCAAGACCTGGTCACGATCACGATGAACCGGCCGCCGGCCAATGCGCTGAATGCGCAACTCATCGTCGAGTTGCTGGAGGCGATCCGGCGCCTTGCCGACGACGAGAATCCGCCCGGCATCGTGCTCACCGGAAGCGGCGACCGCTTCTTCAGCGCAGGCGGCGACATCAAGGAAGTCGTCGGGATCGACGTCGCGAGGCCGCGCATCCGGTTCTTCCACGAACTCCTCGTGGCGATGGAGAACTATCCGGGCCCGATCGTCTGCGCCGTCCGCGGCTATGCGGTCGGAGGCGCCCTGGAGTTTCTGCTGCATGCGGACTATGTTGTGGCCGATGCGGTGTGCAAGATTGGATTTCCGGAAATCAACCATGGCCTGCTGCCGGTGACCAAAGGCATGCGCCGGGCCGTCGAGAAGCTCGGCGTGCGGGCGGCGCAAGAGCTGCTCTACTGGGGCGAGCTCGTCGGCGCGGAGCGCGCCGTGGCGATCGGCGCCGTGAATGAGATCGTCCCGACCGAGGAGGTCGCGTCCCGTGCGCGAGACGTGTGCGGCGTGTTGCGGCAGAAAGACCGCAAGCTGTTCCATGCCATCAAGCGATCGCTCAACCTCACCGCGCAAATGAGCGATCAGGCGCTCGAAAAAATGACCGTGGCCGACCTCGATGCCTATGTCACAGCCGAGAGCTCAACCAACGCGCGTGCCAGATTTTTGTCGAAGAACAGTAAGGGCTGAGCCGATGACGCGCGGATATCCCGATCAGATCTATCTGGAGCAGATGAGCCACGAGGAAGTCGCCGCGGCGCTGGCCGATGGGTGCACGACGGTAGTGATCCCGCTGGGGGCCGTCGAGCAGCATGGGCCGCATTTGTCTTTGGGCATGGATGCGGATCATGCCGATGCTCTGGCCGAGCGGATCGCGCGCAGCCGCGGCAACACGCTGGTGGCGCCGACCATCACGGTCGGCTGCTCGTCTCACCATCTGCCATTCGCGGGTACGATCTCGCTACGGCCGGAGACGCTGGAAGCGATTTGTGTCGATTATTGCACAAGTCTGGCGCGGCACGGCTTCAAGCGTATCCTGATTCACTCGGGTCACATCGGCAATTTTCCGGTCCTGAAGGACATGCTCGGTCGCTTGCGCGAGGCCGTCCCCTCGGATGTCGAGATCCTGGCGTTCTTCGACTCGACGAAATGGATCGACACGTGGCGCGATGCGGTGCGCGAAGCCGGAGGAGACGTGTCGGCCGTCGGCGGGCACGCCGACATCGCCGAGACGTCGCTGATGATAGTCATTAGGCCCGACAGCGTCAGACCGGACCGCTTCGAGGTGGGCCATCTTGGCGGCTTGTCGGAGGCTGATCTCGAGCTGATGTGGAAGAACGGCATCCGATCGGTTTCGCAGAACGGCGTGATCGGAAGTCCGATCGGCTCGAGCTACGCCATCGGCGAAGCGTGCCTCGCGGCGGTCGCCGAGTTGCTGATCAAGACCTTCGATAGCGAGGCCGGAGCCGCTAGCGCCCGCCGTTGACGGTCAGCCCGTCCGCTGCGTGGCGAAGCTTCCCGGGGCGTCTGCCATGTTGCGAATGCTGACAGCATAAAATTCGGAAAGCGTTACTACGCAACGCGGCTTTCGGGCGAAAATATCGCCACGCCTATGAAACCCTGTGCCATCTCGCAAGCTAAAAGGATTGAGACATGGCACTTACGTTTGGGTTCTGGTCTGAACAGGAAACCCAGGTCGGCCACAGTTACTCGCGCAGGCTTCACGAACTGGTCGACGAAGTCCGTCTGGCCGAGAAGGTCGGCTTCGACTGCGTCGCGCTCTCCGAGCAGCACGTGGCACTGGGCGGGATCTCGAGCTCGGCGCCCGAAGTGGTGTTCGGCTATCTGGCCGCGGTGACGTCGCGCGTCAAGCTGCGCGCGGCGGTGACGCTGATGCCGCAGCGCATCAATCACGCCTTGCGTTCGGCCGAGCGGCTTGCCGTGACCGACATCCTGTCCAACGGCCGCATGGAATTCTACGGCGGCCGCGCCAACACCACCATCGCGATGCGGGCGTTCAACGTCGATCCGAACGAAACGCTGGCGCAGATGGAAGAAGGACTGGCGCTGCTGAAAACGGCGATGCGCCAGGACATTTTCACGTTTGACGGCAAGTACTACCAGATCCCTCCGCGCCAGCTGGTTCCGAAGCCGCTGCAGAAGCCGCATCCGGTGATCGGGATCGCGGCGACCAGCGAGCGCAGTCATCTCTGGGCGGCCTCGCAGGGCTTCGCCGTGATGAGCAGCAACATCTATCAGGGGTGGGAAGCTCAGCAGAAGCTGATCGACGCCTATCAAAAGAACTGGAAGTGCGACGCGGAGGGACCGCTGCAGCGTCCGCGTATCGGCATTCCGCTGTTCATCGGCATCGGGAAAACGGACGAGCAGGCCAAGGCAGATTATGCCGGCCCGCTAATGCACTATGCCAAGATCTCGACCGATGCCTATCCGCGTCTCGCGGCGATTGCCGACGACTACAAATACATGGGGGAGAGCGTGCCGTCGATGGAGCGCGCCGCCAACGACTGGGACTATCTGGTCAACGAGTCGGCCACGACGGTGTGCGGCAGCCCCGATACGGTCATTCGTCAGATCGAGAAGTTCGAGGCCATGGGTATCGACGAGGTGCTGCTGCACATGGACTCCGTCCCGCACGAAAAGATCATGGAGGCGATCGACATGGTCGGTCGCTACGTCATCCCGCATTTCAACGACGGGAACAATGTCGTGCGGCCGACCGAGGAGATCCTCGGGCAGATCCGGCTGATGCGGACCCAGAAGCAGTAATCGAACGGTGAAATCAATGTCGCAATACGGCTACAAGTACCTGATCGTCGAGCAGCGCGCCACTGGCGTCGCGATCGTCACGATGAACCGCCCGGAGATCCTCAACGCGATCAACTGGGAGATGCACGAGGAGCTCGAAGACGTCTTCGTCAAGCTGGATCACGACAGTTCTGTCAACGCGATCGTTCTCACCGGTGCGGGCCGCGGATTTTGCTCTGGTGGCGATCAGAAGTCGCTGGATAAGGGAACGCTGCCGTCCCCGACGCGCAGCGGTCGCCACCTCATCCGCAACATGCTGGAAGTCGAAGTGCCGATCGTCGCGGCCGTCAACGGTGTCGCGGTCGGCCTGGGTGCCACGCTCGCGCTGTTCTGCGACGTGATCTATGCGAGCTCGACAGCCCGTTTCGCCGACACGCACGTCAATGCCGGCGTCGTCGCGGGCGATGGCGGCGCGGTGATCTGGCCGCTGCTGATGGGGCCGGTACGCGCGAAGCACTATCTGATGACCGGCGAATTCATCTCCGCCGAGAAAGCGGCTGCTATCGGCATGATCAACGAGGTGGTCGCAGACGGCAACGTTCTCGATGCCGCGATCGAATACGCCGAACTGCTGGCAAGCGGGCCGAAGGAATCGATCGTGTGGACCAAGTACAGCGTCAACAAGATCATCAAGCAGTACGCCCACCTGCTGCTCGACACCTCTGCGGCGCTGGAGATGTTGACGTTCAAGTCGCCCGAGCGGGCCGAGGCGGTTGCCGCATTCGCAGCCAAGCGCAAGCGTTTCGCGGAGCGCTGAGATGAACGTCGCTGAAATGACATCCGGCGCCCAGTTGGCGGATACGACCGTCGTGCAGCTTTTGGCCGCGCGACTCGCGGAGCGGCCCGACAAGATCGCCTTGCAACAAAAGCGTCACGGCGCCTGGACCGCCATGACGTGGGGCGCCTATGCGCAGCGTGTCGTGAACCTGGCCAGCGCGCTGAGGCGTGCTGGTCTCGAGCGCGGCGATCGGGTCGCGATCATGGGCGATTCGTCCGAGGAATGGCTGATCGCGGACATGGCCACGATGTGCGCCGGCGGCGTCATGGTGGGCGTGTACTTCACCTCGTCACCCGAAGAAGTGGCTTACTGCTTCACGGATTCAGGCGCGAAGTTCGCGTTCGTCGGCGGGGAGCCGCAGCTTCGCATCGTGCTCGCCTCCGGTCGGGCCGAGCAGCTCCGCGGCATCATCGTGCTCGACCTGGATTGGACCGGCGAGGCCTCGGCGTCGATCAAGTCGCTGGCCGACTTTGTTGGAGCACTCGATGTCGATGCGCATGACTATCTGCAGAAGGAGAGCGCGACAGCAAAGGCGGCCGATGTCGTCAGCATCGGCTATACGTCCGGGACGACCGGAAACCCCAAAGGCGCCATGCTGACGCACCTTTCCGTTCTCGCCGGCGTTCATTGCATCACCCTGTTCGGCCCCAGCATGCGCGAAGAGGAGCACCGGGTGGTCGTGCATTTGCCGATGTCGCACACCGTGGCGCGCGGGCAGGCGACCACGTTGCCGCTGATCGCCGACGCAGTTCCATATTTCGGCGAGACGACCGCGGATTTCGCCCCGACGATCAAAGAGGTGAAGCCGACCTACTATATGGCGCCGCCGCGGTTCTACCAGCGCTTTGCGACACAGATCCTCAGCAAGGTGCATCCCGCCGGGGAAGCGGGAGATCAGAACTACACGCTCGCCATGACGATCGCGCGCAGGGCGCTCGAAGACCGTCAGCGCGGCCACGAGGATGCCTTCGTCTCGAAACTGTTCGCGGCCTGCCGCGAGCAAGTGTTCCTACCGCTGCTCGCGGAGGTCGGTTTCGACGAGCTGAAGGTCGCGTTCACCTCATCGGCGGCGATGCCGTCCGAGCTGATGTCGCTGTGGCAGTTGTGGGGCTTGCAGCTCAAGGAGTGCTACGGCCAGACCGAACTGGTCGGTGCCAATCTGGTTCAGATGGCGGAGTGGCCGAAGGCCGGCAACGTCGGGGTCCCTCTGCCGGATCCGGCCTGGGAAACCGCCGTGCTCCAGGACGGCGAGATGATCGTCCGTGGACCGGGATTGTTCGCGGGCTATTGGAACAAGCCGGACGAGACGAAAGCGGCGCTTCGCGACGGCTGGCTCTACACCGGCGACATCGTCGAAGTGTCGCCGGAAGGAACCTTCAAGCTTGTCGACCGGAAGAAGGAGATCATCAACACGTCGAACGGCAAATCGATCAGCCCGACTCAGATCGAAAACGAGCTGAGGCACAGCCCGTTCATCTCCGAGGCGGCTGTGATCGGCGAGGGGCGAAAATATCTCACCGCCCTGATCGAAGTGGATGCCACCGCCACAATGGACTGGGCGAAATCGCGCGACGACAAGATCGCGAGTTACGCGGACCTGGCAGGCTCCGAGATCGTCAACCGGCTGATCGAGGCGGAGATCGGCAAGGCCAACGGAAGGCTGGCGCGAGCCGAGCAGATCAAGGCGTTCCGCATTCTGCCGGAGGAGCTGTCGCTCGAGAACGGCGTGATGACGCCGACGCGGAAGAAGCGTCGCAAGCAGATCAACGAGCGCTATCAGTCGCTGATCGCGTCGCTCTACGACGAATCCGAGGAGAAATTGATCAAGGCCGAGATGGGCCTTTGACGTCGGCGGTCGCTCCTCAAACGTACGAAACCACTAGTCGAGAAAGATTTCACCCCTTAGCAACAGGACATTGAGATGACCAAGCGAAGCGGAATCACGCGGCGGACGATTGTAGGAAGCGGATTGGGAATTGCGGCAGGCCTGGTATCTAGGCCATCGTTTGCGGCGAACACGAAGGTGAAGGTGGGAGCGATCATGCCCAGCAGCGGCGTGCTGGCGTTTCCCGGTCAAGCCTGCGTGCGCGGCATCGATCTCGGCGTCAAATTCGCGCGTGAGAAGTTCGGCCTCGACATCGAGATGGTTCACGCCGATACGCAAAGCCGTCCGGAGAACGGTCGGATTGCCGCCGAGAGCCTGATCCGGCAGGGCTGCACCGTGCTGATCGGCGCGTGGGATTCCGGCGCCACCATTTCGGCGTTGCAGGCCTGCGAGGCCGCCAAGGTGCCCATGGTGGTCCACATCGCGAGCGCTACCCAGGTGACTTCGCAGGGCTTCACCCAGGTGTTCCGCTATTATCCCACGTCGCTGACCATCGTGCGGCAATCGCTGACCGAGCTGAAGTCCGTGCTCGGCACGCTGAAGGATCCGCCGAGCAGCGCGGTCGTTCTCCATCTCAACAACACGATGGGGCAGTCGACGGCGGCCAGCATCGATCAGGCGTGGAAGGAAGTGGATGTTCCGCTCAAGATCGCGCAGTACATTGCCTATGACGAGAAAGCGAAGGATCTGTCGGTAGAGGTCGCCAAGGCGAAAGCGTCGGGTGCCGATGCTTTGATCTCGGTCACGCGCGTCAACGACGCGATCATGATCGCGCGCGAATGCATCAAGCAGGGCTGGGACCCAAAGATGGTGTTTTCGCCCAACTCCAACGGCGTGTCGGACAAGGCGTATCACGACGCGCTCGGAAAGTATGGTGACGGTCCGATTCTGTCGGCGTTGTGGCTCAATCCCAAGGGCGCCCAGACCGACAAGATCGTGAAGATGTTCGCGGCCGACTACCCGAATGACTGGTTCGATGCCAATGCGGGCTGCGCGTTCGAGGCGGTGCAGATCGTCGCAGACGCCGTGACGCGGGCGGCGTCGCCGGAGTCGGCGGCGATTCACGGCGCGCTCAAGAAGACCGACATGAAACCGATCCTGATGTACGGCGACAACACCAAGTTCGACGAGACCGGCCAGAACATCCACTGTTCGATGGTGATGCTGCAGGGTTTGAAAGGCAGGCCGCGGGTGGTGGCTCCAAAGGCCATTGCGGAAGCGTCGCTCGAGTATCCGCTTGCGCCTTACAGCAAACGCTGACGTCGTTACGGGCGGCCCCACGAAAGCGTCGTGGGGGCGCGGTCGTCAAAGGCTCAGGCAGGGACGTGCGAACTAGGGCAAACCGTCCGAATTGATCAGGCGCGACCGCTCGGCAAGGAAGCGGCGGGGGCTCTTTCCCATCGTCTTCTTGAACATCGTGATGAACGCGCTGGGCGTTTCGTAGCCCAGTTCGAGCGACACAGCCTGGACCGAAGTGCCCGCCGTGAGGCGTTGCATGGCGATCAGAATGTGGAGACGCTGGCGCCAGCGCCCGAAGGTCATCCCTGTTTCCTTGGCGATGAAGCGTGCGAACGTACTCTCGCTCATCGCGTAGCGCGAGGCGACTTCGTCCATCGTGCTGCGGTCGCCCGGATTATTCAACAAGGAGGTCGCGAGGTGTTGAAGACGGGTGTCGGGGGAGATCGGCAGATACATTTCATCCGTTGTCGGCATCTGCACGAGTTCGTCGAGCAAAACGCGGCCGAGACGGCTGGTTGGTCCTTCCAGCGGATAGAGCGGTGGGAACACCGAGAGACGGTGGATCAATTCGCGCACCAGCGACGTGATCATCAGCGTGCAGCAGGTCCGCGGCAGCATGCTGACCTGCGGATCGATGAACACGGTGTAGAGTTTGCCGAAATCGGCCACGCAATTGCTGTGCTGCACGCCGGCCGGGATCCATACCGCGCCTTGCGGAGGCACGATCCACAAGCCGCCAGGCGCCCGGCACATCACCGAGCCATGAGATGCGACGACCAATTGGCCTTTGCGGTGTGAGTGCAGCGGCAGATCGTCGTTGTCTTTGCTGGTTTCGAGACAGAATGAAGTGACGGGACGATCGAACTGATCCGGATCGACAGGATCATAGTTGATCCGAAGATCGGGCAGATCCATTCGCGCAAATTCGCGATCGAACTCGGTCTCGGGCGGCATTTCAATCCTGCCAATTCGTCAAGTCGGTCAAGCTTTGATGCAGATCCTGCTGCTAGCCGAGGTTAGCTGTTTTGAAAGGTCAGGTCACTAGTCGCGGCGAGCCGTCGAGTTCGCTGATCTGCGACAAGATGCCCGCTACTGCGGCGTGAGCGCTGAGCGATGCGGCATGCTGCGCCTTGACCAAGCGGGAGCACCTGTCAGGCGGCCGACGGCTCGATCACTCGCCCGATTAAACCAACAGCAGAGAATGCTGCAATGCGAGCCTCGGCGTCCCGCCGGAGCCGGGCAATCCATCGGAACGCGGCCGTATTCAGCAGCACGTGCCATAGCACCCGATGCTACCAAGTGCGGGCTTTCGAGGAGCCCGACGCATGACTGCACACATCGATCCGCCACGCAAGGCCGTCAACGCCGATCAGGATGCGGTCGAAACCGCCGATTGGCTCGCCTCGCTTGGATCGCTCCACCACAGCGCCGGTGCCGAGCGCGTGCGATACATCCTGGCTGCGCTCGATCGGCGTGCGAAGGAGCTCGGCGTTCTGCTGGACTCTCCGCCGTTCTCGCCCTATCGAAATTCGATTCCGCTTGAGCAGCAGAAGCCCTACCCCGGCGACATCGCGATCGAGACCCGCCTGACGGCAATCATTCGCTGGAACGCGCTCGCGATGGTGGTCCGTGCCAACAAGGCCTATGGGGAACTCGGCGGGCACGTCGCCAGCTACGCCTCGGCGGCAGAGATCTTCGAAGTCGGTTTCAATCATTTCTTTCGCGCGTCAAGCTCCGAGTCGGAGGGGGACTTGGTGTATTTCCAGCCGCATTCGTCTCCTGGAGTCTATGCACGAGCGTATCTCGAAGGCCGATTGTCGGACGAAAATTTGAAGCTGTATCGCCAGGAACTGAGTGGCCCCGGTCTGTCGTCCTATCCGCATCCCTGGCTGATGCCAGAGTTCTGGCAGGTGCCGTCGGCGTCGATGGGCCTCGGCCCGATCAGCGCGATCTACCAGGCGCGGTTCATGAAGTATCTGCAGCATCGCGGCCTGGTGCAGACGGCTGGTCGTCACGTCTGGGGTGTGTTCGGCGACGGCGAGATGGACGAGCCGGAATCGATCGCCGGGCTCGCCCTGGCGGCACGGGAAAATCTCGACAACCTCACCTTCGTCGTCAATTGCAACCTGCAGCGCCTGGATGGGCCGGTCCGCGGCAACGGGCAGGTGATTCAGGAACTCGAATCACTTTTCCAGGGCGCCGGCTGGAACGTCATCAAGGTGCTGTGGGGATCGGACTGGGACGATATCTTCGCGCGCGATATCAAGCATGCGCTGCTGCGCAAATTCGCCGACACCGTCGATGGCAAATATCAGACGCTCGGCGCCAAGGATGGGGCCTACAACCTCGCCAACTTCTTCAGCGAGGATCCCGAGGTCCGGGCGCTAGTTGCGCACATGTCGGACGCGGATATCGACGGCCTGAAGCGCGGTGGCCACGACTTCAAGAAGCTGTTCGCGGCCTTTGCCGCCGCGAAGGACATTAAGGGTCGGCCGACCGTCATTCTGGCGAAGACCAAGAAGGGCTACGGCATGGGCGGCGCCGGCGAGTCGCGCATGACGTCGCACCAGGCCAAGAAGCTCGACGTCGACGCGCTGTATGCGTTCCGCGACCGGTTCGCCCTGCCGCTCAGCAACAAACAAGTCGAGGATCTGGAATTCTTCAGGCCTGCGGAAGACAGCGCGGAAATTCAGTACCTACGCGCCCGTCGCGCGGCACTCGGTGGGTACATGCCGGCGCGGCGACGCGCTTCGGCGGCGCTGCCAGTGCCGCCGCTGCAAACCTACGCGGAGTTCGCGCTGCGCGGCGACGGCAAGGAGACGTCGACCACGATGGCGATCGTGCGGCTGTTCACCAATTTGCTCAAGGACAAAACGCTCGGCCCGCGCATCGTTCCGATCGTCGCCGACGAAGCCCGCACCTTCGGAATGGCGAACCTGTTCAGACAGGTCGGCATCTACTCGCCGGCGGGACAGCTCTACGAGCCGGAAGATGCCGGTTCGATGCTGTACTACAAGGAAGCGATCGACGGTCAATTGCTGGAGGAGGGGATCACCGAGGCGGGGGCGATTTCGTCATGGACCGCGGCGGCGACCTCCTACAGCATCCATAACTTCCCGTTGCTGCCGTTCTATATCTACTATTCGATGTTCGGCTTTCAGCGGGTCGGCGATCTGATCTGGGCGGCGGCGGACCAGCGCGCGCGTGGCTTTTTGATCGGGGCGACGGCCGGCCGGACGACGCTCGGCGGCGAAGGCTTGCAGCATCAGGACGGGTCCAGCCATCTGATGGCGGCGACCGTTCCGAACTGCCGGGCCTACGATCCGGCATTCTCCTACGAGGTGGCCGTCATCGTCGATCACGGCATGCGGTCGATGCTCGAGCAGGGCAACGACGAGTTCTATTACCTCACGGCGATGAACGAGAACTATGCGCAGCCCTCGATGCCCGACGATGCACGCGACGGCATCATCAAGGGTCTCTATCGGGTTCTGCCGAGCGCTGACGGGCCGGCGAAGATCAGGCTGGTCGGCTCGGGCGCCATTCTCCCGGAGGCGCTCGCCGCCGCAGCGATGCTGCAAAGCGAATGGAAAGTGGCCTGTGAAGTCTGGTCGGCAACGAGCTTTTCCGAGCTGGCGCGGGAGGCGCGCGATGTGGAGCGAACTAATCGGCTCTCGCCGCTGTCGACCCCGGTCGAGACCCACGTCGTACAATGCCTCGGCGGCAAGGTGCCGATCGTCGCGGCATCGGATTATGTCCGGGCGTATCCGCAACTGATCGGTTCTTACATCGAGGCGCCCTATACGGTTCTGGGCACCGACGGCTTCGGGCGCAGCGATACACGCGCCGCGCTGAGATCGTTCTTCGAGGTCGATCGCAAGCAGATCGTCGTTGCGGCGCTGTCGGCACTGGCAAAATTGGGTCAAGTGGCGCGTGAGCAGGTCGCCGAAGCCATCGCCAGCTACGAATTGCCGACCGGCGTTGCATCGCCTTGGTCGCGCTGAGAGAGGGCGAAGCGCGCATGTCTCGTTCAATTGAAGTCGTTCTGCCAGATATTGGGGACTACAAGGATGTCCCGGTAGTCGAAATCAATGTGTCGGTCGGCGACGAGGTCACGATCGACATGCCGTTGCTGTCGATCGAGTCCGACAAGGCGACGATGGAGGTGCCATCCCCAGCCGCAGGCACGGTGGCCAAACTGATGATCGACGTCGGGGTGCGGGTTTCTCAAGGTTCGGTTCTGATGGTCCTCGAAGGTCGCGGCGAATCCACCGCGCCTCCGCCGGCGACTGCGTCGGCACCGCTGGTCGAGCAACGGATCTCGCAGCAGGAGGCGCTGTCACGGCCGGCGCCCGCGGCTCCAGTCGATGACTCGCGAGCACGTGCACAGCAGCCGCAGCCTAGCGGGGCGGCGCATGCATCGCCGTCGGTCCGCGCTTTGGCGCGTGAGCTCGGCGTGACGCTGGACTGTGTCGTGCCCACAGGCCCCAAGGGCCGGATTTTGCGCGAGAATGTGGCGGCCTTCGTCAACGGACTGGTGCGATCGAGACCGGCGATGGCGCCTGAGCCCGGCGCCCCGGTCGATTGGCCCAAGGTGGATTTCGAGAGGTACGGCGCGGTCGAGCGCCTGCCGCTGACACGGATCCAGAAGCTGACCGGTACGAACCTCTCGCGCAACTGGAGCGTCATTCCCCATGTAACGAATTTCGACAGAGCGGATGTGACCGACGCCGAAGCCTTTCGTCAGCTCGCCAATGCCGAGGCCGCGAAGGACACGGCGAAGCTCACCATGGTGTCGCTGCTGATCAAGGCCGCGGCCTTGGCGCTGCAGAAATACCCGCGCTTCAATTCGTCGCTCGATGGCGATGAGTTGATCCTCAAGCACTACGTCCACATCGGCGTCGCTGTCGACACGCCGAGAGGTCTGGTCGTGCCGGTGATCCGGGACTGCGATAAGAAGGGCCTTCGGCAGATTGCCGCGGAGATGCGCTCGCTCGCCGACAAGGCGCACGCGGGGCAGCTCGTGTCGGGCGATATGCAGGGCGGCTGTTTCTCGGTGTCGTCTCTCGGCGGCATCGGCGGTCAGGGATTTACGCCCATTATCAACGCACCCGAGGTGGCGATCCTCGGCGCCGGGCGGGCCGCCACCGAGGCGGTCTGGAACGGCGGCGAGTTTGAACCGCGCCTCATCCTTCCGATGAGTCTGTCGTGGGATCACCGGGTCGTCGACGGCGTGGCTGGGGCCCGGTTCCTGGGCTTCGTCGCGTCGGTGCTCTCCGATCTGCGGCGCTTCGCATTGTGAGGACGCAGATGCGGACAGAGGAAATCCGGGTCCCCGACATCGGGGATTTCCGAGACGTCGAAGTCGTCGAGGTCCACGTCAGGGCGGGCGACGTCGTCGTGCGGGAACAGTCGTTGATCACAGTGGAATCCGACAAGGCCACGCTGGAGATTCCGTCGCCGATCGCAGGGGTGACCACGAGCATGTCGCTGCGTGTTGGAGACAAGGTGTCTCAAGGCTCCATGATTGGCACGGCGTCGGCGTCGGACGAAGCGGGCGCGCAAGGCGAGACGATCTCGGCGGATCAGGATGTTGGCCAGCGCGCAACAGATTATACGCGCTACGATCTTGTCGTGATCGGAGGCGGGCCGGGCGGCTATTCAGCAGCGTTTCGGGCCGCAGACCTTGGACTGAACACCGCGATCGTCGAACGATACGGCACCTTGGGCGGAGTTTGCCTGAACGTTGGATGTATCCCGTCGAAGGCGCTGCTTCATGTTGCGGCCGCCAAGGAGGAAGCCGAACGGATCGCGGACAAGGGCATTCGCTTCGCCGCGCCGCAGATCGATCTGCAGGAGCTGCGCGCCTTCAAGCACGGCACCGTCAAGAAGCTGACGGATGGGCTGAGCCAGATGGCGGCAGCGCGCCGCGTCACGGTGATCCGCGGCATCGCGAAATTCGCCTCCGCCATGCGGCTCGAGATTGTCGGTGAGGGGGCAGGCTCGCAGCAAATTGAATTTGGTCAATGCATCATCGCCACGGGCTCGCGCGCGGTGCAGCTGGCGGTGCTTCCCAAGGACGAGCGGGTCGTGACCTCGACCGGCGCGCTCGCGCTGCGAAGCATTCCGGGCCGCATGCTCGTGATCGGAGCGGGGATCATCGGGCTGGAGATGGCGACCGTCTACAGCTCGCTCGGCGCCAAGATCAATCTTGTCGAAAGGCTTCCCGATATCCTGGCGGGCGTGGATGCCGACGCGGTGAAGATCTGGCGTTCACGCAACGCGCATCGCTTCGAGCATATCGACGTCGCAAGCAGCGTATCAACCGCCGAAATCACGCCGGACGGCGTGAGGGTCGGTACCACAGGCGCATCGGTACGGACACGATCGTACGATTTGGTGTTGCAATCGGCCGGCCGTGTTCCCAACAGTAGCGAGCTCGGCCTCGAACGGATCGACGTTGCCATCGATTCGAACGGCTTCATTCAGGTCGACGAGCAGATGAGAACGACGGCGCGCAACGTCTTCGCCATCGGCGACGTCGTCGGCGGTTCGATGCTGGCGCACAAGGCCGTTCACGAGGGGCACGTCGCCGCGGAAGTAGCTGCCGGGAAGCCGGCGGCCTTTACCGCGACGATCGTCCCCAATGTCGCCTACACCGATCCTGAGATCGCCTGGGTCGGCAAGTCCGAGCGTGATGTCGCCGAATCCGGACGGAAGATCCGTTCGGCAAAATTCCCATGGGCCGCGTCCGGCCGGGCCATCGCGTCGGGCGCGTCCTATGGCATGACGAAGCTGCTGTTCGACGCCGAAACCGGTCGCATCGTCGGGGGCGTGATCGTCGGACCGCATGCCGGCGATATGATCGGGGAAATCTGTCTCGCTATCGAAATGGGGGCTGACGCGATCGATATCGGAAAGACCATTCACCCGCATCCGACCCTCGGCGAGACGATCGGCATGGCTGCCGAAGTCCATGAGGGCATTTGCACCGACCTGCCTCCAATCGCCAGAAAGCGGTAGATCAGTTGGCCCAATCGATGTCCGTTATCGAGGCCCTTGAACAACGTCGCGCCGGCGCCAAGCTCGGCGGCGGCGAGAAGCGCATCGACGCGCAGCATGCGCGCGGCCGCCTCACCGCGCGGGAGCGGATCGATCTGCTGCTCGACAAGCATTCGTTCGAGGAGATGGACATGTTCGTCCAGCACCGCTCGACCGAATTCGGGATGGAGAAGACCAAGATTCCGGGAGACGGCGTGGTCACCGGCTGGGGCACCGTCAACGGCCGCAAAACCTTTGTCTTCGCCAAAGACTTCACGGTGTTCGGCGGTTCGCTGTCGGAGACCCACGCTCTGAAAATTACAAAATTGCAGGACATGGCGATGAAGGCGCGCGCGCCCATCATCGGCCTCTACGACGCGGGCGGCGCCCGCATCCAGGAAGGCGTGGCCGCGCTCGCCGGCTATTCCTACGTGTTCCGCCGCAACGTGCTCGCCTCGGGCGTGATCCCGCAGATATCGGCGATCATGGGCCCCTGTGCCGGCGGCGACGTCTATTCGCCAGCGATGACCGACTTCATCTTCATGGTGAAGAATACCAGTTACATGTTCGTCACCGGCCCCGACGTCGTGAAGACCGTGACCAACGAGGTGGTTACGGCGGAAGAACTCGGCGGCGCCTCGGTGCACGCCACGCGCTCCTCGATCGCGGACGGTGCGTTCGAGAACGACGTCGAGACGCTGTTGCAGATGCGGCGGCTGATCGACTTCCTGCCGTCCAACAACACAGACGGCGTGCCGGAATGGCCGAGCTTCGACGACATCGAGCGGGTCGACATGTCCCTGGACACGCTGATCCCCGACAATCCGAACAAGCCCTACGACATGAAGGAGCTGATCCTGAAAGTCGTGGACGAAGGCGATTTCTTCGAGATCGCGGAGAGCTTTGCCAAGAACATCGTCACGGGTTTCGGCCGCATCGCCGGCCGCACCGTCGGCTTCGTCGCCAACCAGCCGATGGTGCTGGCCGGCGTGCTCGACAGCGACGCATCGCGCAAGGCGGCGCGCTTCGTTCGTTTCTGCGACGCCTTCAACATCCCGATCGTGACCTTCGTCGACGTGCCGGGCTTCCTGCCGGGCACCGCGCAGGAATATGGCGGCCTGATCAAGCACGGCGCGAAACTCCTGTTCGCCTATTCGCAATGCACCGTGCCGCTCGTGACCATCATCACGCGCAAGGCCTATGGCGGCGCCTTCGACGTCATGGCCTCCAAGGAGATCGGCGCCGACATGAACTACGCCTGGCCGACCGCGCAGATCGCGGTGATGGGTGCCAAGGGTGCGGTCGAGATCATCTTCCGCAGCGACATCGGCGACCCCGACAAGATCGCGGCCCGCACCAAGGAATACGAAGATCGCTTCCTGTCACCCTTCATCGCCGCCGAGCGCGGCTATATCGACGACGTCATCATGCCGCATGCAACGAGGCGCCGCATCGCACGGGCGCTGGCCATGCTGGGTGACAAGAAGATGGAAATTCCGGCCAAGAAGCACGACAACATTCCGTTGTAGGAAGAGCTGTGTTCAAGAAGATTCTGATCGCCAATCGCGGCGAAATCGCCTGCCGGGTCATCAAGACCGCTCGCCGCATGGGAGTTCAGACGGTCGCGGTCTACTCCGAGGCCGACCGCGACGCTCTCCATGTCGAGATGGCCGACGAGGCCGTGCTGATCGGCCCGCCGGCTGCGGCCGAGAGTTATCTGGTGATCGAGAAGATCGTGGAGGCCTGCCGCAAGACGGGCGCGCAGGCCGTACATCCCGGTTACGGCTTCCTGTCCGAGCGCGAGGCGTTTCCGCGCGCGCTGGAGGCGGCCGGCATCGTCTTCATCGGCCCCAACCCGGGCGCGATCGCGGCGATGGGCGACAAGATCGAATCCAAAAGGG
>NZ_JADPJQ010000119.1:0-70564 GCF_023073515.1 Bradyrhizobium sp. 17
CTCCTTCAGGCTAGGCTGATTGGCGCGCCATAAAAACAATCACGATCATCGAATATGCGTCAGAGCCAATGTTGGGAGCCGATGGAGAACCACGCGTGAGCGATGCGATGCGCAACTACCGGAACTCGGTAGGCCGAGCGCACTGAAGGCGGCGGGACGGCTATGCGAGCTAGAGATTGTCAGCAGAATCTTGGGCGAGACTGATCTTCCAAATCCGGATCTCTCCATCCGTACGTTCAAAGCGATGCGGGTAGCCCCGCGGGATGAACAGCAAATCGCCGGCCGTGCATTCCATCTCTTTGCCGTCCAAGCGCAACATCCCGTAGCCCGAAACGATAATATAGATGGCATCAGCGGAACCGTCGTCGGCTGCTCCGCTTTCAACGCGGTCAAGAGGCAGTATGCTGAGAGAAGACGCTTCGGATCTGTAACAAACGCGCAAGGTTTCGCACGCTTCCCTCCAGCTCATACCAGACGCGATCTCCGTCAGGTTGATCGGAGTGCCTTTAGCGGGAGACGACCGCGCATCCAGAAAAGTAGACATCAGATTAGCCCACGCATTCGCCTGGCGGGTTCGCTGTCAGGCTCCCGTTTTGCCCGATCGAGGTGCAGATAATTGCTTTCGAAACGTGCCGCATTGCGCAGCCCGGCAGGATCACACACCGTCCAGGTATTTCCCTCAATGCTGATCAGATTCTCCTGACGGAGGCGTCCCAGCATTCGGTTGACATACACTGGTGTGAGACCGGTCGCGTCGGCCAGATCCGTCTGAGTCACGGGAAATTCGAACTTTTGGTCGTCCACCACTCCGAAGGCGCGCATCCGAAGGAATATCTCGTAGGTCAGAAACGCGATCCGCGCATATGCGTCGCGACGGCCCACATCGATGATGCGCTCACGCAGGACGCCTTCGTCCTGCAAGGTGTTCCACCAGAACGCCAGCGCGATGCTCGGTCGATTGAGAAGGAGATCCTTCATGATTTCGCCGGAGATGGATGCGACGAGGCTTGGCGTTAATGTCCCGATGCTGTGATCCATTTCATCAAGGATGAAGATTTCCGAATCGCAGGGATCGCCGGGCACCAGGAACGCCATGATCTGACGGGCGCCATTTTCAAGGTGTTTGTAGCGGCATGCCAGGCCGGTGATGACGAGGTGGATATCAGAAGAGTGCTCCCCCTCCCTTATGATGTCCTGTCCCGGACCATACTGTCGCTGCCGCTCACAGCTGATACGGTTCAGCAATTGACGGTCTTCGTCACTGAACGGCGCGAACTGCTCCAGTTTCCTGATTAGCGGGCTGTCCATGGGTTTCCTCCACGGGGAGAACGCCGGACGACACTTTTGGTGCCTCCTGTACCTCAATTGCACGGTCGTGACCTTGATCTAGTTTAGTGTCGTGCTCGCGCCCTGGTCCGATAGTGCGGGTGATGGCGCCAATGAATCCCACCATTCACGGTCAAGGCAGCCTGATTCAGGCAGAGTTCATCCCAGGATCGGATCAAACTTGCCAAAATAGCGCTTTCTACGCGCGCATGGACCGCCTTAAGCGGGAAATTGTGCGCTGCACGACGAGTACATCCGAACGTATTCAACACACGAAGGAGACGCTTTCGACAACGACCGAACTCGTCGCGTATAGCCAGGAAGCAATCGCACGGTCGTTTCAACTCCTTAAAGTGAATAAGAGGGTTTGAGGACCGCTCGGACCCATTACTCGTTCCTCACTCCGGAGAGATTCAGCTTTTCGTCGTAGCGTCCGATTGCACCTGGCCATGCAACTTGGATCACGTGTTCCTGGCATCTGTGAACCGACCCCAACGGATGGTCTTGCCTTCGGCCATCAGGAGAATCATCATGCATCCCACAGAAATCCTGATCCGACGATTGCGTGCGAACACTCGGCTGTCCGACGAGGACGCCGCCGCAATCAAGACGCTGCTCGTCGATGTAAAGCAGCTTACAGCGGACACTTACGTCGTTCGGGAAGGTGATTGCCCCAAACGTAGCTGTTTGGTCCTGAGTGGCTTCCTCTGCCGGTCGAAGATTGCCGAGAACGGAAAGCGTCAGATCCTGTCCTTCCACATCCCGGGAGACATTCCGGACCTACAGAGTCTTTTTCTCAGTGTCATGGATCATGATCTGGCGACAATATCCAACGCGACACTGGGCTTCGTCGACCATTCCGCTCTTTCGGCACTGATCGAGCAGCGGCCCGCAGTCGCGCGCGCTTTCTGGTGCGAGACGCTGATCGACGCCGCAATCTTCCGAGAGTGGATCGTCAACGTGGCAGTGCGCCAAGCACCGGCCCGTATGGCGCATCTTCTCGCCGAAATGCGCGAGCGTTTGGCTGCGGTCGGACTCGTCGGCGATGACGAGTTTGAGTTTCCTGTTACGCAATCTGAATTGGCCGAGGCGCTTGGGCTAAGCGTCGTACACGTCAATCGCGTTCTTCAGGGCTTCCGCGCGGATGGCGTTCTCGATCTGCAGAAGAAGATGGTCAAGTTGATCGACGTCGAGAGAGTCCTCATTGAGGGCGGATTTGATGCAGCGTACCTGCACCAGAATGGCAACGCTTCTCCATACTGACGGCTCTGCGGTCTGCAATCACCGTGGCGTGCATCACGGCTGTTGCGGGGCGGCGGAAGGTACTCTTCATGGCGGACTACACGCGCAACGCCGTCGTGCACAACGAGGTGGTTGACCCCGGGGTGGAACTGATCGACAAACCGTTCACAATGAACGAACTGCCGCTCGGATTCGCTACATACTCGGCAAAAGCGTGTGACATCTCGCAAGCGGGAGCGATGCCAAGAGCATACCTTCCGAAGGATCCGTCGTGAGCCATCTTACAACGAAAAGCCAATTGACCGCAGCCACCAAAGTCAGGAAGCGCTGCACGCCGTTTCTCGCTGGCCCGTAGGGTTCCCGACCCGCAACATCAGGGTCGATCAACTCCCGCCGGCCTCGGGGCCGCAGCTACCGCTCGACGAGGCGGCGGAGAAGCAGCGGGCAACGCGCGTCGAAGAGCAGTTTGGGCAGATCACACCGAGCCTTGTCCAGTACAGGACCGACGTGCTGTTCCGGGATCTCTGGCTCAGGCCGGTGCTGGCTCCGCCCGACCGAAGCCTGGTAACCGTGAGCGCCCTGATCGCCGCCGGTCAAGTTGCGCAGATCACCTATCATCTGAACCGCGCAATGGACAACGGGTTGACGGGGGAGGAAGCCGGCGAGGTGCTCGGCCATGTCGCCTTTTACGCCGGCAGGCCCAACGCATTCTCGGCGGCGCCGGTCGTCAAGGACGTGATCGAGAAGCGACCGTGATCAAGCGCAGGGCCGTCCTCATTGGCGGCAGCGTCGCTGTCGCCGGAATTCACCACCCGCTGGTTCTCGCGGCTTCAACACGGAAGGAGACCAAAATGGACATCGACATCAAGAGGAACGGATCCCGCCCTTCACAGAAGGGGCCCGAAGACTGGTTCACCGGCTCGGTACGAGTAGATCCGCTATTTCAGGCGCCGGAGCCGGCCCGCGCGAGCGGCGCCTATGTCAGGTTCGAGCCTGGGCGCGGACTGGTTGGCACACGCACCCACTTGGCCAGACGCTGATCGTCACTGCCGGCCTCGGTTGGGTGCAGCGCGAAGGCGGTTCGGTCGAGGAAATTCGCGCAGGCGACGTCGTGTGGTTTCCGCCCGGACTGAAGCACTGGCACGGCGCATCGGCGACGACCGCCATGACGCACATCGCGATCCAGGAAACTCTCAACGGCAAGAACGTTGAATGGATGGAGAAGGTCCGGGACGACCAGTACCGGAAGTGACTGAGTGGCAATCAAAACGCTGGGCTTACCGGCCTCCAGTGGTCGATGCTCTGAAGGATCGACTTGGCGCGCTCATTCTGAGCATCCCGCTTGGCGGCCGCAGCGACCCAGACGGAGCTGTCAACGAACGCACTCATGCGTGTCACTCCTGAATCGGGTACTGCCAAATGTCGCGCTTTGGCTCGTTGCCCTCAAGCCATTTTTGCGCGCGCTCTTTCGAGGCAAAGAGCTTGATCCAATCGGGCTCACCGGTGGCTCTCGACGCCGAATCGGGCAAGCAGAGCCACACCCATCCCTCGACTGGTCCGCCTTCCACTTCGTATTCCCAGGCAACGCCTTCGGGGTCATTGTCCTGGAGCCAGGCGTCGGCGGCACCTCCAGATGCAAATACCTTGACCCAGCCGCGATCGCCCATCGTGCGCGACTCGCCGTTCTCGTAGTCATCAAGGTAGAGCCATACGGTCCTGCCCTCGCGGCGAACTTCATCATGGCTGCGTACCACCTCGTTGACCTTCTGCCGGTCGGATCGATCGGCTTCAGGCAGCGACGTCACCGCGGCGTAGAGTTCGGCCGGAATGCTGCGCCTGTCGCCGGGAGGCTTGTAGCGCCATTCCACCCATCGATCGAATGCGTCCGACATAGGGCTCACCTCCTCGGTTTGGCGCGGAACGGACTGTCGATGGTGAAGGCGTCCGGCGCGATCCCGCTCTCGATGCGCTTCCAGGTCACGGGCGCTGCGATCGGAATTCCCTTTCGGGCTCGCGGGGAATAGGTGCCGATCGCGGTGGTCCCACGGCCGTTGCGCAGATAATCGAGGAAGATGCGATCGCGACGCTTTGCCTGAGCGGACAGGAGATAGCGGTCTGGATGGCGCGCTGCGAGAGCGGAGACCAGCTGATGCGCGACCTGATGCGCCTTATCGTGCAGCACCGGTTGATCCAGTGGCGCCATCAGGTGAATGCCTTTGCCGCCGGTGAGCTTGGGCCAGGTCTCGAACCCTCGCGCTTCATCAGCGTGCGCAGATCGAGCGCGGTCTCCACGACTGCATCCCAA
Organism: Bradyrhizobium sp. 17; assembly: GCF_023073515.1. Taxonomy (NCBI): domain Bacteria; kingdom Pseudomonadati; phylum Pseudomonadota; class Alphaproteobacteria; order Hyphomicrobiales; family Nitrobacteraceae; genus Bradyrhizobium; species Bradyrhizobium sp. 17. The sequence continues at coordinate 4,874 of NZ_JADPJQ010000119.1, forward strand.
TCGACGCCGTCTCCGGGATCGAGGTCGATCACGATGAGGTCGGCATGTTCGAAGTCCTCGACGGTCGCATTCCACGGGTGCAGTTCGACGGCCCCAATCCCGACCAGACCAAGGAAGCCATCCAGGCTGTCGACCCACAGGCGCGTTCCCTGGCCGCCCTCGCGCTTCTGAATACGGAGCTGGTGCACGGCGGCCGGGATGTCCTTCGGCAGCGGCCCCTTGTGATAGAAGGTCGTGCCGTGCACGTGGCGCACGAGCTTCAGCGGACGATGCCCGAGGTGCGGCAGCGCCTTCTTCCAGGCCTTGGTCCAATAGTCTGCGAGTTCTTCTTTCGATGGAGCAACGGCTTCGGGCAGAAGTTGCAGGATGTTCTCTCGGGGGACGCCCAGCTTCGGCCGGCCGGCCACGGAGGGCACCAACCGCGGCGCCTTGACCTTGCGCAATGCGAGATCGTCGCGAAAACCCTTGAACACAGCTTCGCGGAGCAGGCCATCATCGGTCAGCGCGCCATATTGGACCTCGACCTCGAGAGTCGGCTCAACCCAGGTCGCCTTCGGCTTTTTGACCGCCATATCGAGTGGAGAAGTCTTGCGGATGAACGGATCCAGCCGCTCGCGTAATTCGCGCGCCGTCGTCTCGCTGTAGCCGGTACGCAGCTTGCCGGCATAGAGCAGCTTGCCGTTCTGGCGCCGGCCGACGTAGAGCGAGGCGACCTTGCGCGGGCGCGCCCCAAGCTTCTCCACGAAGGCGACGATCGGAAAGGTCTCGCTCTTCATGCACTTGAGCTTGACCCAGCTCTCCTGCCGACCCGAGCGGTACGGGTCGCCCAGCCGCTTGGCGACCAGACCTTCGAGACCCAGTTTGCACCCTTTGTCGAAGATCACGTTGCCGTCGGCCGCAAGCGCCTCGACGTAAATGAAGCTTTCCGGTGCGTTCTTCAGAAGCCGCTGCAGCAGGCGCTTGCGATCCTCATACGCGACGCCCCGCAAGTCATAGCCGTCCAGATACAGGAGATCGAACGCGTGGTAGCGCACACGCTCGCTGCGCTTGGGGCCGAGCTCCCGCCTGAGCTGCTGGAAGTCCGGCAGGCCGCCACTGCCGTACACCACGGCCTCACCGTCGATGATTGCACTGTTTGCCTTGAGCTTGTCTGCGCTCGCGGCGATCGAGGAGAATTGTTCGGTCCAGTCCAGGCCGGTGCGTGAATAGACCTTGGCGTCCGCATCTCGCAGGTGCAGCTGCGCGCGGTAGCCGTCGGCCTTGATCTCGTAGACCCAGTCTTCGCCGCGCGGCGGATTCTCGCGCAACGTGGGATCACACGGCTCGATGTAACCAGGAATAGCAGCTTTGACGGCGCCATGGACACGCGATACTCCCGAACGAGACTGACGCAACGCCACAGCACACATGCCGATTCAACGTCGTCACGCTGATTCGTTCCGTCCACGGAGTCCCCTACCGCGGGCGCGAAGTCCAGTTCCGGCCTCGGCGCTGCGCGCCGAAGCGCTTCAGAGGCAGATGACGGGACGCTGGCTACGGCCGCTGCGCCCTTTCAATCGCTGCCTTTGCTTCTGCCAAGGTGCAGCCGTTCGCGGCACGGAAAAGTGAAACTGCGCGGACCTTCTCGCCGGCTTTGAGCGCGTCCTCTATTTCTGTCGAACCACCCAGCGGCTGATAGCTCAGACCGCCATGTTTCAGTAGCAAGTCGAGCTTTGCTTCGACTCTTTCCAGCGAGACCAGTCGCCGCTGCAGGCCTGTTATTTTCAGGCGAGAATAGAACGCCAGCGCCACGAGCATCGCCAGCACAAGGGCGGTAGATGTGGCAATCGTTTCCATGAAGCACTCAATTTAGCGTCGGGCGATCATCCCTCCGCATACGATTCCAGATAGCCGCAGGCCGAGCACCGATAGGTCGTCACGGTAAGCGCCTTCCTGCCGAACATGAACGACTCGCGGTACGTGGCAGGCGGCACTCCCGCAAACCAAGGCAACTGCCCACGCCCCGGGCTAGGAATGAAGCCCTGCTCCATGGTCCTCTCGCATTTCGGGCAAGCTTTTTGCTCTGTCATTTCGGGATCGTAGACGGACCGCCGAACGTTACAAGCCCTCGCAGGAGCGCCCGTTCGGTCCGGGAGCTGGAGCAGATTCGGTCCCTGCCTCGTCTGCTGCCGGGCGGGTGGCACTCCAGCGGCGCCTTGTCCCTCCGGCGCAAAGCGCAGGAACGTCTCCAGTTTCGTGCGGTTGCCACGCGGGTGCGGAGAGCTCGACCATGCTTGAAACGGATACCTTGCTGGTAAAATGCCCGAACTGCGGGGCATGGCCTATGGCCGCAAACCTTCCCAAAAGCATCCCACGGGAGGTGGAGGTCGAGTTCAGATGCTCCCGGTGCACTCACCATGAGGTGGGACGTTTCCTACGCGCGAGGGCAGTGAAAGGGGACGAGCCTCACCGAGTGGCGTAGGCCGCAGGGACTGGAATGGCTCAGCCTGAATTTCTCGCGGAACGGCGATGCTCGCCCCGACTTGATGATCGGTGCGATTTCATTTCGGAGGAGAACGATCATGAAAACCATCGTCGCCACTGCCTGCCTGCTCGCAATTGCGTTGGCCTCGCCAGTGCAGGCCAAAGGATGCATCAAGGGCGCGATCGTGGGTGGTGTTGCCGGCCACATGGCGGGCCATGGGAAGCTCGGGGCGGTAGCCGGCTGCGCAATCGGACATCATGAGGCCAACAAGCAGAATGCCAATAACCCGAGCAACTCGAACGCCCAGGCGCCGTCCGGGCAGAAGTAGCTGTGCAGGGCGCTGCGGCAGCGCGCCCTGCTCGTCGCGAGCGAGCAAATCGGCACAGATGCTCGGACCTGCCTTAGGCCAATCTGGACGGATTATTGCCCGTTCGATTGATCGGTATGACCGAGCGAGTTCTTTACGAAAGCAGCAATGGTGACGTGTGGGCGCTGCGCGTAGCGGCGGGCGGCCCTGACCGCCAGACTGAAGCTGATCGATACCCTGCTGGACGGCCGAGAGAAGGCGCTCAGGCCGACCACTTGTCCTCCTCGCGGCGCGCTTCGTCGTCGTTGATGCGGTAGGCCAAGTCGGCAGCGATTTCTGGATGATCGGTGCTGGCGATGGGCTCGCCGTCTTGCTTCTTGATCTTTTGTCCTTCGGCGGTCACCGGAAAATCATCGGGTTCCAACGGCTTCTTGGAAGTGGACATGTATCTTCCTCCTGGACCGCGATCATAGCACGCGAGCCCTCGATTTGATTCAGGCGGAAGTAGACCTGACGGCCGCACGAAGGGTTCGTCCCACCCCCAGGAAGTTCGCGAACGGCAGCACATCCGATCCCGAAGCGCAGCGTACCGATGAACGACAATGTACGCGAACTGCGACCCCGAAACCCCGATACCGAGAAGATCACGATCAACCTTGGCTATGTCGACCTCGGCCAGGTCGACCTCATGGTGCAGGAAGGGTTTTATTCGAACCGCACCGATTTCATTCGGACGGCGATCCGCAACCAGCTCGAGCGGCACGCGGATGTGGTCAAGCAATCCACCGCCCGTAAAAGTCTGGACCTGGGGCTGCGTAATTATGCTCGCGTCGATCTCGAGAGGGCGCGGTGCGACGGCGAGATGCTGCACATCAACGTTCTCGGCTTGGCGACCATCGACCAGGACGTCACGCCCGAGCTGGCGCGCGCCACAATTGCCTCGGTCTCAGTGCTCGGAGCCCTTCATGCCAGCCCCGCGGTCAAGGCCGCTCTCGCCGACCGAACGAGGTGAAACGATGCTGAATCCAGACATGGTCCGCGAAGCGACCCGCCTCACACGTGCCGGCCAACTGGTCGAAGCCACTGCACTATTGCAGCGAATGCTGCGCGGCGATGGCGGCCCCGCAGCCTCAAGGGGAGATGCTGTGCCTGTTGAGCGTGCGAGGCTCGAGCCCCCGACACTCGAGCTGAAAGCCAATGTCGTCGAGGAGAAGGAGAGCGGACCGTCCACACAAGCCACGCCTGCCAAACGACACAATCGCCTCGCGCCCTTCGGCGGGATGAAAGATCTTTCCGGTTTCGGCATGCCAAGTCCGGTCGGGCGCACTCCAATGTCCAAAGCGGACATTGCGCCGGGCGGCACAAGGTTCGTCTCTGCCACCTTCACTAACGCGGCGGGAAGTCGGACTTACAAGCTGTTCATCCCCAGCCGCGCTGATGGAGGACCGCGTCCCCTCATCGTCATGCTTCACGGCTGCACCCAGTCGCCGGACGATTTCGCCGCCGGCACCCGGATGAATTTTCTGGCGGACGAGCGGAATTGCTTCGTTGTCTATCCGGAGCAGCCACGCGGAGCCAACCATGCGAAGTGCTGGAACTGGTTTCGCACGGGCGACCAGCAGCGGGATAGCGGCGAGCCTTCGCTGATAGCAGGCATTACCCGCAAGATCATGCGGGAGCACCCTATCGATCCCAAGCGCGTCTACGTCGCAGGCCTCTCGGCCGGAGGCGCCGCCGCCGCCATTATGGGTGCGACGTACCCCGACCTGTACGCCGCCGTCGGCGTCCACTCGGGCCTAGCGTGCGGGGCTGCCAGCGACCTTCCATCCGCGTTGACCGCTATGCGGCAAGGCAACGCTGCAGCAGTCCGGAGAGCTGGCGCCTCGATTCCCACCATCGTCTTCCATGGCGATCGCGATACCACCGTGCATCCGAGCAATGCTGAACTGATTCTCCGTGGGCCGGGCGAAGCTGCAGCAAGCCCGAGGACGAAAACTCTTCGCGGGCGAGTACCTGAGGGACATGCGTATACCCGCACCGTCCTCACCGATGAAGGTGGCTTGGGCACGTCCGAGCACTGGAGCGTCCACGGGGCCGGCCATGCCTGGTCTGGAGGCAGTCCTGCCGGGTCCTACACGGATCCACGCGGGCCGGACGCGACCAGGGAGATGCTGCGCTTCTTCCTCGAGCATTCGCTGGCAAGCTTCACGCGGAGATAGGGCGCGGCCTTGAATTCACATCGCCGGATCTCCAGTTTTCCTGAACGCGACGGAGCAGCCGGCTGGCGGGGAAGGCCTGAGGTCAGGCCTCGCCCGGTTCGGAGAAGATGGAAGCCGGCTGCGTGGTGCGCGGGATCGGCAGTGGTCGTTCAGTTGCTCCAGATTGCCCAGGGCCGCTCTTGGCGTCGTACCGCTTAGCGAGATCCAGCAGACGACGTCGGGTGAACGGATCGGCCCTTTCGGCGATGACACGGACCCGCTGCGCGAGACCCTGATAGAATTCCTGCTCCATGACGCACCCACAACATCACTGCCCCGAGTTGAGTAGCCCGCGGTCGTTGAGTCAAGAAGGCACACGACACGCTCTTGCAACTTTCCGCGACCGTCTTGAGATCGGTATGGCGGCGGACGTAGACTGGCCGTCGCAGGGGAAAATCAGATGCAAGTGTCCTATCCGGTTCGGAAGGCGTGCCCGGCGTGCGGCAAGCCGATGAAGGCTGTGCCTGACGAAATCACCAACGGGAAGCTGCGGTACGTCTGCACCAATTGCGGAGACGACCCGCTGCAGGACCCGACGGCCCGTAAGTGGGCGGACAGCCCGCTACGGCCGCCGGCGAAATAGGAGATTTCCCCGCGACCTCGGCGTTCTTGCGCCGATCGACCCCAGCCGGGATTTGCTCCCATGCGAATATTGACAGCGTCTGTTTCGTCGCCTGCCTGTTCTGCCGGCCTCCGCAGCGACGTGCTCAGAAACGATCGCGCATTCGCGGCCCGCGAGGCGCCCGTGTGGTTGAACGCCTCTCATTCGTGAGGGCAGTGCCCCCTGCGGGCCTAACTTCTCAGAAGGCGAAAGGACGGCCGCTCACCACCGAAGTCCGGTCACGACTAGCTCCGGTTGCTGCACCAGCAACGCAGCGACGCCGACCAGCAGCAGCATCGTCGCTCGGCGCGGATGGCTGAAAAGGTGAACACTTCGCCCTTTGCTATGTTGGAGCGGGTGGCACGTTTGCTTGTGGACGGGTGCCCTTTTTTCGATGAGAGATGCGAGATGCACCTGAGCAACTCCCAAGATCCCGCAGAAAGATCGACAATTCTTCTGGTCGAGGATGAAGATCTCCTGCGGGAGATGCTGGAGGAGACCTTGGCGGAGGCAGGATACGGCGTACTCAGCGCCGCATCTGGCGAGGAGGCAACCAACCTTCTCAGCGGGAGGCCTTTGCCGCGTGCTCTCGTCACGACATCAATTTGGGCCGCGCCAGGATGGATGGGTGGGAGCTCGCCCGTCTCGCGCGGGAGAACGATCCAAGTTGCGCGATCCTGTGCGTGTCCGGCGATAGCGCGCATCGCTGGGCGGCGAATGGCGTTCCCCGAAGCGTCCTCCTGGCCAAACCCTTCGCGGGCGCCCAGTTGGCTGAGGCTATATCGAGACTTCTCCTGCGCTGCGGGTCAGCCCGGCAATAGAAGATGGATACGCCGATCACCGTTTGACCTAAGGTACGGGTGTGAGAACAATGGGCCATGCGCAAGGGGGTGGGTCCCGGTGTCAATCGAATTCCGCAACAACGTGCAGATCCGGGGTCACGGCGAGCGGGCCATGATGTTTGCCCACGGGTTCGGGTGCGACCAGAACATGTGGCGCCTCGTGGCGCCTGCGTTCGAGCGCGATTTCAGCACGGTGCTGTTCGACCACGTGGGAGCTGGCCGTTCGGACCTCACCGCCTACGACCGTCAAAAATATTCGACGCTGTCCGGCTATGCCGACGACGTCGTCGAGATCGGGCGCTCGCTGCGCCTGAAGGACGCCGTATTCGTGGGGCATTCCGTGAGCGCGATGATCGGAGTTCTTGCCGCGATCAAGGATCCGACACTGTTCGAGAGCCTGGTGCTGGTCGGGCCTTCGGCGCGCTACATCGACGATAGCGACTACGTCGGCGGGTTCAGCGCTCAGCAGATCGAAGAGCTTCTTTCGTTTCTGGAGGAGAACCACATGGGATGGTCGGCGCAGATGGCGCCTGCCATCATGGGCAACTCCGACCGTCCCGAACTCGGCAAGGAACTGACCAACAGCTTCTGCCGTACCGACCCAGCCATCGCCAAGGAATTTGCCCGGGTCACCTTTCTCTCAGACAACCGGGCCGATTTGGCCAAGGTCAAAGCGCGCACGCTGATTCTCCAGTGCAGCGAAGACATCATCGCCGGGCAACAAGTGGGTGCGTACGTCCACCGCAACATCCCGAACAGCACAATGGTCGTGCTGAAGGCGACCGGCCATTGTCCCAACCTCAGCGCGCCCGACGAAGTCGTCGCCGCAATTCGAGATTTCGTCTGAGTGAACAACAATCATCCCGCCGACAGCGACTTCGAAGATCTCTACGAGAACGCGCCTTGCGGGTACCTCTCCGTTCGTCCGGACGGTCGCATCGATCGGGCCAATCGGACCCTTGCGGGCTGGATGGGCTACCAGCCCGATGACCTTCCCGGGATGCGGCTTAGCGAGCTGCTCAACATGGCGGGGCGCATATTCCTGGAGACCCATGTCGCGCCGCTGCTGCGCATGCAGGGCTTCTTCGACGAGTTCGCGCTCGATCTCCTGACCAAAACCGGAACGCGGCTGCCGGCAATCGCCAACGCGCGTGAGCGGCGGACCGACGCTGATGCGCTCCTGTTCACGCGCCTGACAATCATGCGGGCCGCAGACCGGCGCCGTTACGAGCGCGGGCTGATCGACGCGCGCAACGAGAGCGACGAGCTCAAGACGGCTCTGGAAGAGCGTCTGCGACAGGAGCGCGAAAATGCCGAACTGCGCGAGCAGTTCATCGCCGTCCTCGGCCATGACCTGCGCAATCCACTCGCATCGATCGCGGCTGGCGCGCGGCTGATGCTCAAGGCCAAGACGCCGGAGGACGCGCTGCGGTTAGAGGCCATGATGCAGAGCAGCGTGGGGCGCATGGCCAAGATGATCGAAAGCGTCATGGATTTGGCTCGAGGTCGGCTTGGCGGAGGCATCTCGCTGTCCAAGGCCATCACCGCCATCGAACCCGTTCTCGACCAGGTGGTCGCGGAATTGAAAGCCGCGCATCCGGAGCGTGACATCGAAACCCATTTTCAACTCGAAACCCCCGTGTTTTGCGATCCAGCCCGCGTCGCGCAGTTGTTCTCCAACCTGCTCGGCAACGCGATCAGCCACGGCGCGCCGGACGAGCCGGTGCGCGTCGAAGCGAGCGCCAAGGCAGAAATGTTCGAACTCTCTGTGGCGAACGCAGGCGCTGCCATTCCGGAGGAAGCTCGCAAACGCCTGTTTCAGCCGTTCTACCGGGGAGAGGCTCACGGACCGGCGCAAGGGCTAGGGCTGGGCCTCTACATCGCTGCGGAGATTGCCAAAGCTCACGGGGGTTCGATTGACGTCGCTTCGTCCGAAGCGGAGACCAGGTTCACCTTCCGTATGCCGCTGCAAGGCGAAGGGGCACTTCGGCCCTAGTGGTCTCGCACCGCAAGAGCGGCCCCTGCAGCGGAGGTGTCATCGTAGGCTGAGCGCCCGGAAAGGTTCTGTTCACGACGGGATACGCAACGCGGTCATCCACTACAGGGGGCTCGACAAGGAAGTGCAGCTGATCGTCGAGCCGTTCGGTTTCAGCGATCTAGGAAGGTGCGTGACCTCCTCGACGGCGCTTCGGAAACGGCGCATGGCGACACCTCAGCGGATTGTTGTAGCGCTCGACTCGAACGAGCTGCTCATCGAAAATCCTGCCGCCAAGTCGCCCGACCGCTCGCGCACGCCCGTCGATTCCTCAATGGTACTGGCCGTGGTCGACGGCGAGTACCGTCAAACGCTACCGGCGGCGACCCCGCAAGCGGGTCTGGCTCCAAGCCGAGAACCCGGCACACGGTATGCTTCGCCACATCAGGCGTGAAACGCGGCTGGGAAGCTGCGGCGGATCACGTTTGCGCTTTTGCACGACCTACTGTCTAGATGACTTCTGACTCAGATAGGCCTACGAGCGGACGCGGTTACCGTCTAAGAGCTGCCGCTCACCCCGTCCGCCTAATCTTTTCTTCCAAGGTGCGGAGTTGTCCGCGAAGCTCTGCTTCGAGGTCGCGTATCATCTCTGCTGTTGGACCACTGGGGAACTCCCGCGCAAGCTGCAGGCATCGCGCCAACTTGTCCTGAGTGACTTCCTTTTCTCTTTCGTGATCCATGCTCTTTATACGTCCGTTAAGGCACTACAGTTCACTCCGACGGCTTTTGGGACCCCACTAGGCTGGTTAGGAAAAGCCGCTTGCCGGCGCTGCTTGGCATCCATAAGCAAGAGCCGCGTGGTTTGACGCGTTTGAATGGCGTCGTCGACGGCCCGCTGAGCCCGAGCGAGTAGTTCTTCTGTTTGTCGGCTAAACGGTCGCCACACGAGGCTCTCCCGGCTCAAAAGGCGGGAGTGCGTTGGCGTCTCTCAGTCACCGACGCCCCGGAATCGTGGACAGTGATGGCAAGGTAACGGACCACGCACGACATGGGTCCTATTTGATTGCGGACATGGCTAGATCAGCTCAGGACTAGAGTTGCACAGTCCAGCGTGGTCTATGCGAACTTCAATGTAGGCAAATCCAGTGCACCAGCCGTGGGTTAGGACCTCTTGGTGGATGTCGCCGGTACGGCGTTAGGCGAAAACCCTCAGGATAGATGGAGTAGCGAATGTCGGAACTTCCGAACTTCACCTAAGTTAAGCAATCAGAGGCTTTTTCAATGAGACATACAGTTTTAGTCGTTGATGATGACACCGCCGTGCTCGACGTGATCGCGTGCATGCTCGAAGACATTGGCTGCCAGGTCGTATGCGCAAACAGCGGCGATGAAGCCCTGGAAAAATTGACGCGTCAGCAGAACATTTCGATCTTGATCACCGACATCAACATGCCCGGCATGGACGGCCATGAACTGGCTGAACGCGCCATGCGCATTCGGCCCTCACTCAAAGTTCTCCAGCTATCGGGCCGCGAGCGAAGGCGTGATGGCTTCCCGATGCTCAGGAAGCCGTTCTCGGAAGAAGACCTCGCGCGCGTGATGGAACAGACTACGGGCGTTTGTTAGGGCAGCAGAGTCGCTAAACAGCGTTCAAGCTCTTTCAGAGGGAATGGCTTTTGAAGGTTTGAAGGCCCGGATGACCCGCAAATCCTTCGGGCACCCCGTCCGCGCCATACCCGCTTTCGAAGGCAAAAGGTATGCCCCTGCTTCGCAGGGCTTCTGCGATGGGTTCAGAACGATCTGTTCCAACTGTACGTCGAGAATGGCGGCGTAAACGCATGGGGCAGAAGCGAGCAGAAGCCCCCTCTGCAGATCGTTAGCCTCTCCAGCAACGCTATGATCCAACTCCGCCAGCATGTCCGCAATCATCATGCGAATGAGCGGTCCATCTTCGACCAAAAGTACAGATACCATATGCGCTGCCCCCAGGGCACTTTACCCAATTACATGCACCTTTAACATTGCTCCGACCTCCATGACTGCTCACCACAATTGTCGCATCTATAAATCCGAAAGAAAGCGGCGTGTTGTCGGCTCAAGAATGGATGTCACGAAGCTGGGCTTTTGACCGCAGCGAGGCACTCCTCTGCGGAGCTCTTGAGCTTTTGCACCAGACCCCTAGGCCGGAAGGCGATTACCATCGGTAACCCCGCGTCATTATTGAGCGGTTCTCATGGAGGCTGCGGATGCTGCTTTAGATTCCCGCAGCAGTTCCGTGTTTTGGAACGTAAGTTCCTGTCGCGCGTTAAACGACTGGAGAATGCGCGTTGCACCCTCCAAAGGATGCTCACGCATGACTCAAAGTCGCCGCCGGATAACTCAAGCGAAGTCATTTCACGAGCGGCTACTTGAAGAGGGGGCCAAGTGCCGGGAAGCGGCCAAGCAGTCGCCGCCGGGTACCCAGCGAGAGAATCTGATCAGGCGAAGCCGGCAAGCTGAGGCGGCAGCCCAGATGGACGATTGGCTGGCTGCGCCAAAACAATCGGCCGCGGCACCGCTGCGTCAGCTCACCAGACCGAACGAAAAAGCACGCGTTTCGTGAAACTATTAACTGAATATCTCGAACGAGCACACCAGCTCGAGCAGTTGGCTTTGGACGAGGCCGATACCAGCTTCAAAGACCAGTTGTTGACCCAGGCACAAGCCTACCGAAAGCTCGCGGCCAAGCGGGCAGCGGAATATGGGCTACCACCGCCGAGCCCGGCCGATCCGAGCGCCTCCATATGACGAATGCAGTATCCGATCCCGACGCTCTGTCGTTCGTGTGCACCTAGCGGCAGGTATTCTCATCCACTCAGGAGGCTCACTTGGCAAAGAAAAAGTCGATAGTCGATAGGATTTCGGACACGGTTACAGAAATCGTGGACACCGCTTCGGCAGCAGCCGCGGCAGCGCTCAAGCCGGATCCCGAAGCGGTGGCGGCAACTACAAAGGAACAGGTCTACATTCCGGAAGCGACCGACGCTGCGGCCACGCCAGCTCCGCTGTTCGCTCGGAAGAAGCGCGGGCCTGCCCCTATGAGAGCCAACAAGAGAGTGGCAGCGGCAAGGGCGAAGAAGACAGCGTCCCGTTCTCAACGCGCTGCCAAGCAGCCGAAGAAGGCCGCGGCGCGGGCAGATGCCGCGCGCGTGGCGCTACCAGGCTGTGAGAGCGCCATCGAGGGCGATCTTTCGACACTGGCGGCGATGCAGTCAGTTTGCGAGCCAGGCAAACGCCATGGGCCGGTTCGATGCCGTCATTCACAACGTGGCCACGGGGTACCATGACCGCGAGCGCTTTGTGACCGAAGACGGGCTGGCACGGATATTCGCGGTCAACGTGCTTGCGCCGTATGTGCTGACCGCCCTGATGATCCCACCTGCCCGACTGATCTATCTCAGTTCCGGGATGCATACCGGCGGGCGGCCCGAACTCGACGATGCACAATGGGCCGATCGGCGCTGGAATGCCTCGCAAGCCTATTCGGATACCAAGCTCCACGACACCATCCTAACGATGGCTGTGGCGGCACGCTGGACGCACGTGATGGCCAATGCCGTAGATCCGGGGTGGGTCCCGACCAAGTTGGGAGGGGCAGGCGCTCCCGACAATCTCGACCTCGGCGCGGACACACAGGCCTGGCTCGCGGTGAGCCAGGAGCCGACAGCCAGGGTGACTGGCGAGTATTTTCATCATCGCCAGCGGAGGAAAGCTGCCTCCGCCGCATATGACGGTGCCACTCAGGACCGCCTGATGGCCTATCTTCAGACGATTTCCGGCGTCTCCTTTGCGTGACGCCGTTGAGCCAAGGAATCTCCGGTTATGACAAACACCACTTCCCTTAAGACGGAGACGATCGAAGCCGTCTCTCCCAGACTCGCGCGCTATACGCGTGAAACCGTCGTCGGCGATTTGTGGTCGCGCGAAGTCCTGGCCCCGCGAGATCGCAGCCTCGTGACGGTTGCTGCGATGATCCAGCGCGGGCAAACCGATGAGCTTGCGCACCAAATAGGTCTGGCGCTCGACAACGGCGTCACCGCGACCGAGATCTCGGAGACGATAACCCAGCTCTCCTTCTATTCTGGATGGGGCAATGGCGGCGCCGCCGTCCGCGTGGCGGCCAAGATCTTTGCCGAACGTGGAATCGACCTCAGCCAACTTGCACAAGCGGACGTGGAACTTCTTCCGCTCGATGAGCAGGTCGAGGCGGCACGCGTCGCCATTGTTGATGGACTTCTCGGGCCTGCGTTCAAAACCCTCGCCGACTACACGACCCATGTCCTGTTCCGGGATTTGTGGCTCCGTCCAGCGCTGAGCCCGCGCGATCGCAGCCTTGTAACAATGACTGCGCTGATCACTGCCAATCTTTCGGCCCAGATTCCCTATCACATCAACAAGGCGATCGATAACGGCATGAGCGAAGCGCAAGTCGCTGAAGTCATTACTCACCTTGGGTTCTACGCCGGTTGGCCTATGGCAATGAATGCCGCCAACGTCGCCAAGGATGTATTCGCAAAGCGGCCCGGATAACACTTCGCGCGGCGTGCATTTTAATACCGGGGTATTCAATCGTGCCAAGGAATCCGGCGACCGGCGTGCCAGGAGACATTGATGCCGCCCGTTAAAGACGAAAGAAAGATCATGACAAATAGCGCCCCTCAATTGACCCTCAATAACGGCATCCAAATGCCTGCCATCGGCTTCGGCGTGTTTCAGTCCGCGCCAGAAGAGACTGCCGCTGCGGTCCAGTCGGCACTGGAAGTAGGGTATCGGCACATCGACACCGCCGCCGCATACTTCAACGAGCGCGAGGTCGGCGAGGGCCTTCGTCGTTCCGGAATTCCACGCGACGAGGTGTTCATTGAGACCAAGGTGTGGGTCTCTGATTATGGGTACGAGGAGGCGCTGCATGCGTTCGAGAAGAGCGCCAAGAAGCTCGGCGTCGAGCAGCTGGACCTGCTGCTCCTTCACCAACCGCTGATCGCAAAGTTCGACCGGAACGTCGAGGCTTACAAGGCGCTGGAGAAGCTCCTCGCTGACTGTGCCGTTCGCGCCATCGGCGTAAGCAACCTCGTGCCCGCCCGGCTCGATGCGCTGCTCGCAGAGACTGACATCGTTCCGGCGGTCAACCAGATCGAGCTGCACCCATACAACATCCGCGCCGAGTTGCAGGCGAAGAACGCCGCACACGGCATCCTCACCCAGGCATGGTCTCCAATCGGCGGGATCCGCAGCTACAACGGCGAGACCTCCAACCCGCTGAATGATCCGACGATCCGTTCCATCGGCGAGGAACACGGAAAAACGAACGCTCAGGTGATCCTGCGTTGGCACCTCCAGCAGGGCCGCTCTGCCATCCCGAAGTCCATCAACCCGGGACGTATCGCCGAGAACTTCGACGTGTTCGACTTCGAGTTGACGAATGACGAGCTGGCCCGGATCGACGCACTAAATTCCGGCGACACCATCGACATCGACAGCATCGACTTCGAGTCCTTCGGCTTCGTCATCGACGAAGTCTAGCCACGTGACCGCGTGCCGAGGCACCAGGAATAATGAGCAGACAACGCATGAGTACAACCGAAATTACCCGACGATCCCTCCTCGTTTCCGGTGTCATGGTTGGTGCCGGCGCGCTCGCATCCAACGGTTGCGCTGAACCCTTGCCGCAGAAGTCCACTGCTACCCCACGCCGTCCGAGTCAGCCCGCAAAAGCGTCCAGCCGTAGGGCGACCTCTACGGTGTCGATGTGTACAACACGCAGGAGGTTGCCGACGAACTTGTCTACATCGGCGAGAACGTTCAGCCACTCGATGGCGAGCCGAAGCGCGTGCTCATCACCGGTTCAACCGCCGGAGCCGGCCAGCTTGCCGCCGCTTACCTCTTGAAGCGCGGCCACACGGTCGTCGCCCACGCCCGCAATGCCCAACGCGCCGCCGACGTGCGACGCGACCTACCGGGGCTGGAAGAGGTGGTAATCGGCGATCTCCGGCATCTCGACCAGACGCGGGCACACTCGCTGAGCAGATCAATGCGCTCGGAAAGTTCGACGTGATCATCCACAACGCCGCCGAATACCGTGTGTCAGGCCCCGAGTTCCTGAATGCCAATTCGCTCTCGCCGTACCTCCTCACCGCGCTGGTCACCCCGCCGCAGCAGCTGTCATATCTTTCTTCTAACCAACACCTCGGCGGCAGCCGCGTTGGTGTCTTCTCGCCGAAGATAGCCCTCATATTGAATGCGCTCGGCGGCGGTCAACAAGTTGGGATTTATGGTGGCGGAGCCGACCGCGATCCGGACCTGGCGCATGGATTTGCGAACCGCATCCAGGAAGGCGTGGCTGGCGTTCTCCATGAGGTGCCAACGGTCGGCGACCTGGGTGGCGTGCGGGAGTGCCTTGGCCACAGCAAGGGCATAGCCACCGCCGCGGTCGCGCGCGACCACAGCGATTTGTGGCTGCCCCGCGAGCCAGGCCTGCGCAGTGGCTGGCTCTCTGTCGGGTAAGAGAGTGATCGGTCGTCGCCGCTCGAGGTCACAGATAATCGTTCCGTACCGCTGATTGCGCCGCCAGGCCCAATCGTCGATGCCGATAACGCTCGGCGCAGCAAAGGGCGGACACCCGCGCTTTCTAACCACCCGAAGCAATGTGTCGTTGCTCACGGGCAGCATAAGTCGACGGGCAAAACTCGCCGCCGGGCGGCCACCCAAGGCAAGGCCAAGGTGATGGACGATCAGATCGAGCCGGGTCGTTCGCCGCGCCCACGGTGCCAGAGCGCCGTCGTCGAAGCGCTCAGTGAAAATACGCCGACCGCACAGAACAGTAACGCAGCGGAAGCGGCGCGCCACGACCACCAGGCGAACCTGCCGCCCCGCCAGCGGCAGATCATTTAGGCGCCTCTGATATCGGCTATGGATCCTCCCAGAACTGGTCCCGCAGCTGGGGCAGAGACTCGTCCCCCTCGTGGCGCGTATGGTGATCACGGTCGTAGCGCCATCACAAAAGGCGCTTTCCACGTCAAATCCGCGAGGGACCAAGGCCGACGGACGTAGGGCTCGCTGCATCATATTGATTCCTTTGTGAAACCAACGCGAGCCGACGCTTGAACTTCATCAAAAGTGAGTCAGAGCCAATATTGCAGGCCGAATGACAAACTGGGTGCAGCAGCCGCGGCAGCCTGAGCGTTAGTAGTCCGCCGAGATTCGTTGTTCACAAGTCCTCGCGCAGACCCTTGAAGAAGGGATGGCGAACTTTTCCCTCCGCCGACTTGGCCCGGTACTCGATCTCGGCAAGTAGTTTCGGCTCGACCCAGATACCCTTGTGCGCGATACGCTTTGGCGGGCCCAGCCGACGGTCCGCCCGTGATCCTGCTGCACGGCTGGCCCTACGATATTTACGCTTTCATCGACGTCGCCCCGCTGCTCGCCGCCGCCGGGCATCGCGTGATCGTCCCCTATCTACGCGGCTACGGCACTACCCGCTTCCTGTCGGAGGCGACGATGCGGAACGGACAGCCCTCGGCCATCGCCGCAGACATCGTCGCGCTGATGGACGCGCTGAAAATCGATAAGGCGACCATTGCCGGCTTCGACTGGGGTGCGCGCACCGCTAACATCATCGCCGCGCTGTGGCCGGAGCGGGTCAAGGCGACGGTCTCGGTGAGCGGCTATCTGATCGGCAGCCAGCAGGCCGGCAAGATGCCGTTGCCGCCCAAGGCCGAGCTGCAATGGTGGTACCAGATCTATTTCGCGACCGAGCGCGGCCGCGAGGGGTACGACAAGTATCGCCACGATTTCTCGAAGCTGATCTGGCAACTCGCGTCGCCCCAGTGGCACTTCGACGATGCCACCTTCGATCGCAGCGCTCAGGCCTTCGACAATCCGGATCATGTGGCGATCGTGGTCCACAATTACCGCTGGCGGCTAGGCCTCGCAGATGGCGAGGCGAAATACGACGCGTACGAGGCGCGTCTGGCGCAGGCGCCCGTGATCTCCGTACCCACCATCACCATGGAGGGAGACGGATGCAATGAACGTGTTCGTCCTTGCGGTGGACGAGGGAAGCCTCGCGGCGGCGGGGCGCAAGATCGGCCGCTCCCCGGCGGCCGTCAGCCGCGCCATCGCCTTCCTTGAGGAGCGGGTCGGCGCCGAGCTGCTGCACCGGACGACGCGATCGATCAGGCTCAGCGAAGAGGGCGAGCACTACGTGGCGGTCTGTCGCCGCCGAGTTGGAAGAGGCAGACGACATCGCGGCCGGACCGCGCACGGCGCCTCGTGGCCTGCTGACGATAACCGCACCCGTGGTGTCGGGCGAGATGGTGCTCCGACCGATCCTCGATGCGTTTCTCGACGCCTATCCGACGGTCTCGGCAAAGCTCCTGCTGTTCGACCGTTCGGTCAATCTGATCGACGAGGGTGTCGACGTCGCGCTCCGCATCGGCCATCTCGCCGATTCGACGATGGTCGCGGTGCGGGTCGGCGGGGAGCGCGGCAGCCGCTCGACGTCGTTCATCGGAATCCTTCATCTTCGGTTTTTGGCGGTTCTGATCTTCAACATCGGGAATTCGCTCCCTCTCTGCCGCTCGTTCATCCAGCCTCAGGTAATCTCTCCGCGGGGTAGAGATAGCTTCCCGCTCCCGGCTTGTTAGGCTCCCTGCCCAGTCTCGAAAAATCGCTCGACGTCCCCGTCCGTTTTGGTTTCGATGGTTCGCATCCACCTCATCGGCCCGAATGGCGTTTCGCGCGGCTTACCCGGGAGCTCCACCACAACTGCGATCGAGTTGGAGGAAAAGCGAACTTCGGCAAGCACGGTACGGATCCTTTGTATGATCAAGCGTCTGAGGCGAACGAGCTCGTCGCCTGGACGCGCTTTCGAGCCGGCGGGCGAATGCGCGCGCCTCTGCCCAGGAAGATCTCGCTTCGAGCAGATCCATCCGTGCCAACTCCGCTTTCGCGGCCCGGTCGCGGTCGCGCTCTGCAGCGACTATCCCTGCCCTGAGCTCGTTGATTTTCGCCTTGAAAACCGGATCGTCCACGCGACCCGCCGATGCCCCCATTTGCTTGCTGTGTTCGCGACTGGTTTCATAGCCCTATTCGCGAAACCGCTCGCGGCCCCACACGCACCATTGATAGTGGATCGCCACGGGCACGAAATAGTCTTCCGTTCTCACCGGCGGCAGCCCGTCGTTGAAATGCAGAACCTTGTCCTGGCGCACGATGAGCCGCAATCGATCAGCTTCTGAAGGGTCGCTTTCGAACAGCGCGGAATCTGGTTGATGGCGATGGCCTCGAAGGCGAGGGTCGCGGCTCTGGTCATGCCCTTGCAAGGATGATCGGTCATGTACTTTAAATCGTGGTTTCGATTTTCTGCTGCTCAGAAGTATTTCGCTCTCGCGCGATGCTTCTGTTCGAAGGCGACAACGCCGGGATCGCCCAGGCGCCGCTCCACTTCGGCATGGCGCAACGCCTTGCGGAGGCACTGGAGCACGAGGCCGTCCTCCTGGAGCCTCTCCGCAATCGCCATCGCGCAGTCGCCCTCCGGATAGTGGTCGACATTGCTGCTCTCGGCGACCTCGATGCACTCCAGCAACCATTCGATCAAAAAGCGTCCTGCGCAGTCCAACGCGAAATCAGGTACGGCGCCGCAGCGCGCGACCATCAAACGCTGGATCCGCTCGACGAGCTCCGCGTCGGAAATATTGGTCTCGATCCGTCCGTAGACGCTACCACCGCGTGCGAAGGCGCCTCCGTAGCGCGTCATCTCTATGTCGAGCCCGAGGTCGAGTTGTTCGTTGATGAAATCGCGGATGCGCGCCATGAAGATACGGACAATCTCGGTCCTGACGTCGGGATGGAAGATCGAGGCCGCGACGGCATCCACGAACGTGTCCGGATCGTAGGGATGGACGCACTTCGCCGCCGCCTCGAACGCCAACCGTTCGATCGCCGCATGGTATGCGCGCTCCCAGCCCGTGCCGTCGAACGCCATGTCGTAGAGCTCTTCCGCCTCGAAGTCCGAGTCCGTCACCGCCACCTCCCGAATATCCATTGGCGAATTATGCCGGCGCGCGGGGGCGCGACAACGAAAAACAAATTTAGTCAATTTGACAAAAATCTTTTGCTGTGGAGAACGGCCGCGATCTCGATTTCGCACCGCCTATAACAAGAACACAGAGTCGAGTCCGGGTTCGGGGGCATGGCTTTTCGTTTGGGGCAATGCCTCAAGGAGTTTGCCGACTTCCATGTTAACTACCTGCATCCCAGCAAGCGCCGTCGTGCCGGTCCAGGATGGGTCAATCGCTTGGCGAAGCGGAGACCATCGTCGCGCAGCTGTTTTAGGGTCTTATTCACGTGGACGGTAGACAAAGCCTTCACGCGCCTGCACTCCCGCGAAGGCATTAACCAATTGCTGCCGTGAGGCTTGAAGCCGTTTACAAGAAAACTTAAGTAGGTGGCTTCGGTTGTACGCATCTGCCATGTGTTTTCCGCGTTCCGCGCGGGTAGGTTTTGCTTTTTTCCGCGTTCGCGCGGGTCCGTTATCAACACCATTAGAACTCCGCGTCCAAGCTTTAGCTTGTATGAAACGGAGACTGCTGTGGTCACACAGAGTTCGGCAGTTCTATGGCTTTCGGAGAAGACGAATGAAGCGGAAGGGTTTGAAGCCAGTGGAAGTTGGTGAGTTTGTGCGGGAGTGGGTTGCGCCGGGCGGTGATGTCACCGGGCAAACCACGGGCACAGAGCTCCAAGTCATCTGTGATGCCTATCTGAACCAGGCAAGGGAAGAGGGCTGCGCGGTCGATGGCTCGCTCATGGACGGGCTTGTCGAGCTGCGAGATTGGGTCCGCAGCCGCTGAATGCTTGAACCCGCCGTCACGGCGGGTTCTTTTTAAATTGCATCTGCTTCTTGGATCGACCGGGGTGTACGGTGGCTCGGCTTAAATGAGATGCGATGTAGCGCCCCGGCAACCAAGACGATATTCCCGATGCTTCGCGCCGCTGGTGTTCTCGAACGACACTGTAGATGGCGCACACGGGGTCGCAATAGCGAAGGAAGTTGTGGAAGAATCTCTTCCATCGATTCCCTGCTGGCTTCTTGGTATTAGCCGCGTCAGTGCGAGTTGTTCACCTACACGTTGGCGTTAACGGCGGTCATGGGGTGCTGAGCCCGAGCGGTCATCACGCCAGCCCACCGCTTCCGCAATTCCTCGTCGACGTAGCGCGGCTGCTGCTGGATCCCGTACGCATGCGCCGCCTCAATCCGGGCCTTGTAGTGGATGAGCACGCGGTGAGTGGTGACGACGAAGAGGACCGACTTACTCCACAGCGACGGCTGGTTGGTTAGCCAGCCCACCGCCCGCTGGGCGTGGTGGACGTCGCCGGCGCACACCGCGACGTCAAAGTCCAGGCCCCCCCGGAACGTCGTAGTCGTGCGGCCCGACCTCGCTGTCGATGTCGGCTGCGATGAAGACTTTCATGAGACGAACGATCGTGTGCGCTGCGGCAGAGAGGCAACGCTATTAAGCGGTGCGTCTGATCACGAAAGATAAGCGCCGAACGCTTGCTACGGATTTGCTACGGAGTTTTTTCGCCGAAGGACCCATGGCCATAAGCGATTGACTTTATTGCATTTTTGGTAGCGGGAGAGGGACTCGAACCCCCGACCCCAGGATTATGATTCCCGTGCTCTAACCAGCTGAGCTACCCCGCCACAGGGTCGCGAGGGCCGAAACAAGCCGATCTCGCGAACGCGCGGCATATAAGGAAGGGGGCGGCGGGCTGTCAATCCGAGTTTGGCAAAGCTTCCACCTTCGCCAAGGCTTCCGCCTTCGCTAAAGCTTCGGCGGGACATGTCGGCGGGGGATTTGGGCCTTTTGGCGCTGAATCCGTCATGGCCGGGCTGGTCCCGGCCATCCCGGCCGGCCACAAGAACGTGGATGCCCGGGACGAGCCCGGGCATGACGACGAGATTGGGATGCGGAACAGGCTCCGCCTACGCCAAGGCTTCGGCGCGATAAGCTACTTCGGCCGCACCGTCGGGTCGCCGCCGGGGCTGCCGGGGGGCGGGATGACGGGCATGGCGCCGTTCGTGCTGGGCGCCGGGGCGTGCATCTCGGGATCGACGCCGGAGGGCGGGCAGAGCACGCCGTCCGATTTTGCCAATTTGTCGCCGAGCGGTTCCCGGGACTGGCCGGTGGTGGTGCCGTCGGCCGAGCGGTTCGGGCGATCCTGCGGCGTGCAATTGGTCGCATGCTGCGGGGATGGCGGCGCAGTCGCTTGCGGCGGTGTCGCCGGGGCGGGCGGAGCCTGCGCGATCGCGCTGCCGGAGGCGGCGATCAGGAGGCTGGCCAGAATGATGTTTGATGTCGTGCGCATGGGAGGGAAACGCGCGGGTCAGCCCGCGTGTTCCGCACCCCCGATCACGATTTGAGGTAGCGGATCAGCGAAAAGTGCCCCATCGGGGGCATCGGGCGGCGCTCGGCAAGCGTAACGCCGCCGTGTTTTGCGGCCCAGTCGACCAGGCGCTGCCATGGAAATTCCGGGCGCCAGCCGAGACGGCGGGCCAGGGGCGCAAACGCGAGCTCGGAGAGTTTGCGCAAACCTTTTTCCGCGCCGATGTGGTTGACCAGGATCAGCTCGCCGCCGGGCTTCAAGACGCGCATGAACTCGTCGAGCGTGCCCTCGGGATCGGGCACCGCGGTGATGACGTATTGCGCGACCACCGCGTCGAAGAAGTTTTCGGGGAAGGCGAGGTTCTTCGCATCCATCACCGAGAGGACTTCGACATTGCTCAAGCGCATCGCGCGCACGCGGGATTGCGCTTTGCGCAGCATCGGCTCGGAGATGTCGACGCCGCAGATCTTCGTGGTGCGCGCATAATCCGACAGCGAAAGCCCGGTGCCGACGCCGACGTCGAGGATGCGGCCGCCGATGCGGTCGGCCTCGGCGATGGTCGACTGCCGGCCGGCGTCGAACACCTTGCCGAACACGAGATCATAGACCGGCGCCCAGCGGCCATAGGCCTTCTCGACCCCGGCCCGCGAGATGTCTGCTGCCATGCCCCCTGCCCTGCCTAGATTCTTATATTGCGCATGATCTGTTCGGAAAACCGCTGCACACTTTTCCGGATCATGCGCTTAGCCGCGGACCGCTTCTGCGAGCGGCCTCGTCGTGCTGCTTGCGGCCTTCGCGGCGGCGCTCTGAATGAAGCCGCCGCCGAGCACGCGGGCCTGGCCGCCAGGTGCGTCGTAGAACACGCAGGCCTGTCCCGGCGAAACGCCCTCTTCGCCGGCGACGAGCTCGACCTCGTAATGGCCGTTGGCGCCGCGCAGCCACGCGGGCTGGGGCGCGCGGGTCGAGCGCACGCGCACGAACATTTCGAGGCCATCGCCGATGGCGCGGTCGATGTCGCCATCGCCGATCCAGTTGACGTCGCGCAACACGATGCGGTGCATCTTCAGCGCCTCGCGCGGGCCGACGACGACGCGGCGGTTGGCGGCTTCCAGCCGCACCACGAACAGCGGCGCGGCGGCTGCGATGCCGAGGCCCCGGCGCTGGCCGATGGTGAAATTGGCGATGCCGTTGTGACGGCCGAGCACGCGGCCGTCGAGATCGACGATGTCGCCGGGGTCCATCGCGTTCGGCCGCAGGCGGGTGATGATGTCGGTGTAGCGCCCGGTCGGCACGAAGCAGATGTCCTGGCTGTCGTGCTTGTCGGCGACCGCAAGACCGAAGCGCCGCGCCAGCTCGCGCGTCTCGGGCTTGGTCATGTCGCCGAGCGGAAAGCGCAGATAATCGAGCTGCTCCTGCGTGGTCGCGAACAGGAAATAGCTCTGGTCGCGATCGGCGTCGGCGGCACACACCAGCGCGCGCGAGCCGTCGTCGCGGCGGCGCGAGGCAACGTAATGGCCGGTGGCAAGCGCGGTGGCGCCGAGCTCGCGCGCGGTCTTCAAGAGGTCGCGGAACTTGACCGAGCGGTTGCACTCGATGCACGGCACCGGCGTCTCGCCGAGCGCGTAGCTGTCGGCGAAATTGTCGATGACGGATTCGCGAAAGCGATCCTCGTAGTCGAGCACGTAATGGGGAATGCCGAGCTTGGCGGCGACGTCGCGGGCGTCGTGGATGTCCTGGCCGGCGCAGCAGGCGCCCTTGCGATGGGTCGCCGCACCATGGTCATAGAGCTGCAGCGTGATGCCGACAACGTCGTAGCCTTCCGCCTTCAAAAGCGCAGCCGTCGTCGATGAATCGACGCCGCCTGACATGGCAACGACGACCCTGGTATCCTCAGGACGGCCTTCGAGATCCAGACTGTTGAGCATAGGCCTTAAAGCGTTGTGGACGGCGGCGTTGGGCGATCCGCTGGGTGCTTCCGGCGGGACAAAGGCAATCCCCGGGAACCGAGAGTTCCCGAAGGGCGCGGCCTGCCCGGTCGAAAGCGGTTGAGAGCTGTCTCTTTAATATAGGCGGCCTTCCGGTGAAGCAATCACGGACCCCGCAAGGTTTACGGCAATTCTTGCCGGGGAGGCAGAAATGGCGGGGCTTTGGGAGGCCCCGCAGCGGCGAGGTCAAGTTATCAAGCCATTGATTTAACTACGTAAAATGCTTTTCGCAGAGGTGGCCCGCTCCTTGCTACCTCTCATGGCGAAGATGTTTCCAAGGGGTTGCCTGTGGTCGGTCGTACGTCAGATGTCGTGGCAAGCGTGCAAGTCCCAAGCGCGCAGCAAAAGCCTGCCCGGTCGCAAGCGCCGAAAGACACGTCCAACGACTCCTTTGGCTCGCTGGTGGACAGCAACACCCAGGCGATCAGCGATAGCGCGGCGTCCTCCGTGCAGGACTCCCCGCGCCGACCCGATTCATCGTCCTCCGCCTCGGACAAGAGCCCGCGCGATCGCTCGGCGACCGACAAGTCCTCGCAGAGCAAGGCCAGCGACGACGCCGACAATTCCGCGTCCGCCAAGAACGACGCCAAGAACGACGCAACGGCTGATGCCGCCAAGGCGGACGGCAAGACCAAAGACAAGGCCAAGGACAAGTCAGAGGCGTCCGACGCCAAATCGGCCGACAAATCTGCGGACAAATCCGACCAGACCAATGCGGACAAAGCCGGCGGCATCGATGGCCTCGCCGCCGCCGTCGATACCGCCGCCGCCGCGCAAGTCGACGCGACGCAGGCCGCCGTACCCGATCCGAATGCGCTCGTGGTCGCCGTGCCGGTCGATTCCAACGCGGCTGCAAACCAAGTGGCCGGCGCCGCCGCCTCGCCGCTGACGATTGCCGCCGCCGGCATCGCCGCCAGCGCATCCATCGCAGCGCAGATCGCCGGCACCAAGACCGATACCGCGACGCCGGGCGACAAGACCGCCAAGACCGCAAGCGCCAAGGTCGATGCCGACACCTCGGCGGTGCTGGCCGATGCCGCGACCGGGACGACCGATTCGACCGCGGCCGATGCCAAGACCAATGGCGGCCTGATCGCCGCCGTCGACCAGGGCACGCCAAAAACCTCGTTCAAGGCCGCAGTCACTGCGCAAGGCGCGAGCGACGTTTCCAATATCGGCCAGGACACCGGCAAGGCCAACGCCGCGCAGACCTCGGCGACGGCAGCGTCCGCCACCGCGGCGCATCCGCACGCCGACAAGCCGCCGATCGACGCGAACGCGGGCGACACCAAGGCTGGGACTTCCGACCGCACCGCCGATGCGGCACCGGCGACTGCGACACCGCATCCCCATGCGGGCACGCAGGCCGCTGTCCCCACCACCGACACCGGCGCGCAGGCGGCCTCGGCCGTGCTGGCGTCACTGACCAATACGACTTCGGCCGCGACCGCATCGACCGCGACGCTCACGGCGACCGCAGCCACCAATACGGCCATTCCGATCACCGGCGTGCCGATCGAAATTGCCGCCGCCGCACGCGCGGGCAAGACCCGGTTCGACATCAGCCTCGATCCGCTCGACCTCGGCCGCATCGACGTCCGCATCAATGTCGACCGCAACGGACAGGTCACCTCGCATCTCACCGTCGAGAAGCCGGAGACGCTGCAGATGCTGCGGCAAGACGCTCCCCAATTGCAGCGCGCGCTCGACGATGCCGGCCTGAAGACCGGCAGCAACGGGCTGTCCTTCAGTCTGCGCGACCAGAATTCATCGGGCCAGAACTCCGGCCAGAACAACGACAATGGCGGCAATGCCCGCCGGCTGATCGTCAGCGACGAGGACGCAGTTCCCGCGGCCCCGGTCGGGCGCAGCTACGGCCGCATGCTCGGATCGAGCAGCGGCGTCGACATCAGAGTGTGAGGAGTATTCGATCATGACCACCACGAATGCCGCCACCGCCCCGTCCGTCGTCTCGGGCACGACCGACCTGCCGAAATCCTCGTCGAACCCAAGCCTGGGCTCGACCACCGGCGCGACGCTCGCCGGCAACTTCCAGACCTTCCTGACGCTGCTGACGACGCAGCTGCAGAACCAGAACCCGCTCGATCCGCTCGACACCAACCAGTTCACCCAGCAGCTGGTGCAGTTCGCCGGGGTCGAGCAGCAGCTCAAGACCAACGACTCGCTGTCCCAGCTCGTCACCCTGCAGCAGACCACGCAGGCGACCCAGGCGCTGGGCTTCGTCGGCAAGACCGCCCTGGTCGACGGCACCACCGGGACCATGACGAATTCGTCGGCGACCTGGCATCTCAACGTGCCGAGCGACGCCACCGTCGACATCACCATCGCCAATGCCAGCGGCCAGACCGTGTTCACCGGCAAATACACCGCCGGCGCCGGCACCGACGTTCCGTTCACCTGGAACGGCCAGGGCAATGACGGCACGCAATGGCCCGACGGCAAGTACACGATCTCGGCCACGGGCAAGGATGTCGCCAACAACAATGTCGGCATCGCTGCGCAGGTGCAGGGCACGGTGTCATCCGTCGACCTGACCCAGTCGCCGCCGCTGCTGACCATCGACGGCGCCAGCTACACGCTGAGCCAGGTCAAGAGCATCATCGCGACGGCCAGCAATTAAAGGCGGAATGCCACTGGATAACGGTGTCGTCCTGGCGAAGCCAGGACCCATTGCCACCGAAAGTCGCTCTGGTTCATAACCCCGAGTCGTCGTAGCGACTCCTCCCTGGGGTAATGGGTCCTGGCTTTCGCCAGGACGACAATTGGGGTCTTGCAGCGCCGCGCGCAGGACCTCTTTCGTTAGTAAAGTATTTACGAACACCCCCCTCGGCCCGCCTGGACGTACCGTCCCGCCGGTCGAGACGGCTGCGTTCCAGCCATTTTCAACGAGAATTGTATTGAAGCCTTAGGCTTAGCGGATTTTTAAGCCGGCGCGCGTAGGGTTCCTGAGTGAGTTCAGTGGTTGAGAGTTTGTGAGTACGCCATGACAGAACCCCATCGCCCGAGGGTAAAATACGTCATCGGGCCGGACGGTAGTCCGTTGACGATTGCGGATCTGCCTGCACCCGGCACCAAACGCTGGGTCATCCGCCGCAAGGCCGAGGTCGTCGCCGCAGTTCGTGGCGGTCTTCTCTCCCTCGAGGAGGCCTGCAGCCGTTACACGCTGACGGTTGACGAATTCCTCTCCTGGCAGTTTTCGATCGACCAGCATGGTCTGGCGGGACTTCGCACCACCCGTATCCAACAATATCGCCAGTAGGCAATCCGGAAATCTGCGGCTTTTGACGAAAATCGGCCTCGTCTTGCGAGGCCGATTTTTTTCATGCTTCGTTTTGGCGCGACTTTTGTCGCAGCTCTTAACCTTCGTTAACCATATCGAAACCATCACCTAGGCAATAATTGCCCAGTCGGCCTTTCCTGTGAAAGCAGCCGAATCTGTCGGGGCGGTTGCTTGCAAGGTCTTGCGGACTTTCTGAAGGGTATCGGAGCCGCCCGGTTCGGGGCGATGATCGCGGTCACCGCCGCGCTCGTCGGCTTTTTCGCGTTCGTCATCATGCGCGTCACCACGCCGCAGATGACGACGCTGTTCACCGACCTGAGCGTCGAGGACTCCTCGGGCATCATCAAGGACCTGGAGCGCCAGGGCATCCAGTTCGAGCTGCGCAACGAGGGCACCATCATCATGGTGCCCAAGGACAAGGTCACCCGGCTGCGGATGAAGCTCGCCGAGGGCGGCCTGCCCAAGGGCGGCGGCGTCGGCTACGAGGTGTTCGACAAGTCGGATGCGCTCGGCACCACCTCTTTCGTCCAGAACATCAACCATCTCCGCGCGCTGGAAGGCGAGCTCGCCCGCACCATCCGCGCCATCGACCGCATCCAGGCCGCCCGCGTCCATTTGGTGCTGCCCGAGCGCCCGCTGTTCTCGCGCGAGGCGCCGGAGCCGTCGGCCTCGATCGTGGTGCGGGTCCGCGGCGCGCTGGAAGCCCAGCAGATCCGCGCCATCCGCCACCTCGTCGCCTCGGCCGTGAACGGGCTGAAGCCGCAGCGGGTCTCGATCGTCGACGAGACCGGGCAGCTGCTCGCCGACGGCGCCCAGACCGATCCGGACCAGCAGATCGGCGACGAGCGCCGCACCGCCTTCGAGAAGCGGATGCGCAAGCAGGTCGAGGACATCGTCTCCTCCGTGGTGGGCACGGGACGCGCCCGGGTCCAGCTCTCCGCCGATTTCGACTTCAACAAGGTCACCCAGACCTCGGACAAGTACGATCCCGAAGGCCGCGTGCTGCGCTCGAGCCAGACCCGCGAAGAGCAGAGCATGACCGCCGACAACAACGGCCAGGTCACCGTCAACAACGAGTTGCCGGGCAACCAGCAGAACGGCGGCGTCGCGGCCAAGGACCAGAGCAAGAAGAGCGAAGAGACCAACAATTACGAGATCTCCCGCACCACCAAGACCGAAGTGACCGAGGCCGGCCGGGTCAACCGCATCTCGGTCGCGGTGCTGGTCGACGGCATCTACTCCAAGAACGAGAAGGGCGATCTGGCCTACCAGGACCGCACCAAGGAGCAGCTCGACCGCATCGCCACGCTGGTGCGCTCGGCGATCGGCTTCGATCAGAAGCGCGGCGACCAGGTCGAGGTGGTCAATCTGCGCTTTGCCGATGCCCCCTCCACCCCCCCGATCGCCGAGCCGAGCGGCTTACTCGGCATGCTCCAGTTCACCAAGGACGACGTCATGTACTTCGTCGAGCTCGGCGTGATGATGCTGCTCGGCCTGGTCGTGCTGTTCCTGGTGGTCCGGCCGCTGGTCAAGCGCATCCTGGCATCCGACGAAGTCGCAGCCGCCATCTCCGGCGCCCTCACCGGTCCGGCGAGCGACGAGGCCGCGCCTGCCAGCCAGGCGCTCTTGCCGAGCGGCGCCGCGAGCGCGATCGACGTCGCCACCGTCCAGGGCCAGGTCCATGCCCAATCCGTCCATCGCGTCGGCGAACTCGCCGAGCGCAATCCCAACGAGACCGTCGCCATCATCCGCCAATGGCTGACCGAACCCACGAAATAATCGAGAAGTGATCTGATATGGCCGCCGCCCTGCAAAACGCCAATTCCAACGACATCACCAGCGTGATCTCCACGCTCGGTCAGCGTGCGGGCAGCCGCGGAGGCGCGAAGACCGAAGCGGTGGCGGGGCCGAAGCGCGCCGCGATCCTGATGCTGGCGCTCGGCGAGCAATATGGCGGCAAGATCTGGTCGCTGCTCGACGACGACGAGGTGCGCCAGCTCTCCCTGGAAATGTCGACGCTCGGCACCGTCGAGGTCGACACCGTGGAGGACATGCTGCTCGAATTCGTCTCGCGGATGTCGGCCTCGGGCGCGCTGATGGGCAATTTCGACGCCACCGAGCGGCTGCTCCAGCAATATCTGGCGCCCGAGCGCGTCAACGGCATCATGGACGAAATCCGCGGCCCCGCCGGCCGAAACATGTGGGAGAAGCTCTCCAACGTGCAGGAAGAGGTGCTCGCCAACTACCTCAAGAACGAATATCCGCAGACCATCGCGGTCGTGCTGTCGAAGCTGAAGCCGGAACACGCCGCCCGCGTGCTCGGCATCTTCCCCGAGGATCTGGCGCTCGACGTCGTCAACCGCATGCTGAAGATGGAGGCGGTGCAGAAGGAGGTGATCGAGAGCGTGGAGAAGACGCTGCGGACCGAATTCATGTCCAATTTGTCCCAGACCCGCCGACGCGACGCCCACGAGGTGATGGCGGAAATCTTCAACAATTTCGACCGCCAGACCGAAACCCGCTTCATCACCTCGCTGGAAGAGGACAATCGCGAATCGGCCGAGCGCATCAAGGCGCTGATGTTCACCTTCGACGACCTCGTGAAGCTGGATTCCGGCTCCGCCCAGACCCTGATGCGCAACGTCGACAAGGACAAGCTCGGCGTCGCGCTCAAGAGCGCCAATGAGGACGTCCGCAACTTCTTCTTCGGCAACATGTCCTCGCGTGCGGCCAAAATGCTCCAGGACGACATGGCGGCGATGGGTCCGGTCCGCCTGCGCGACGTCGACGAGGCCCAGGCGTTGCTGGTCAACCTCGCCAAGGACCTCGCCGCCAAGGGCGAGATCATGCTGACCAAGAACCGCGCCGACGACGAGCTGGTGTACTGATGGCCGCCCCGGCAAAATTCCTGTTCGACAACGACTTCGCCGCGCCCGACCGGACGCGCGAGAAGGCCGCAACCGCAGCCGAGATCGCCCAGAAGGTGGCGGAAGCCGAGGCGCGCGCCTATCAGGACGGCTTCGCCGCCGGCCAGCGCGAGGCCAAGGCCGAGAGCGACCGCCGTGTCGCGCTCGCCATGGAAGAGATCAACATCGCGATCCGCGGCATCGCCTCGGGCATCGGCAACATCGAATCCAAGATGGAGACCGAGGCGGTCGACGTCGCGGTCGCGGTGGCGCGCAAGCTGTGCGCCGATCTGGTCGCCGCCGAGCCGCTCGGCGAGATCGTCGCGCTGGTCAAGGACTGCTTCTCGCATCTGGTCGCGACGCCGCATCTCGTCGTCCGCATCAACGACGCGCTCTACGATGCCGCGCGCGAGAACATCGAGCGGCTGGCCAGGCAGAACGGCTTTGAAGGCCGGCTGGTGATTCTGGCCGAGCCCGAGATTGCCACCGGCGACTGCCGGATCGAATGGGCCGATGGCGGCGTCGTGCTGGAGCGCGCCGCCATCGCGGCCAAGATCGACGAAATGGTGGGTCGCTACGTTGCGTCCCGCAGGGGGAGTTAAATCATGAGCGACACTGACGGACAGGTCCCGCTGCCCGATCTCAACGGCCCGATGCCGCCTGCCGGCACCGACGTCGGCTACAACGAGGACGAATACGCGACGCGCGCCGCCGCCGACCTCGAGGCCGTATTCGATGTACCGGTGCAGGTCTCGGCCGTGCTCGGCCGCTCCAAGATGGACGTCAGCGAGCTGTTGAAGCTCGGACCCGGGACCGTGCTCGAGCTCGACCGGCGCGTCGGCGAGGCCATCGACATCTACGTCAACAACAAGCTGGTCGCCCGCGGCGAAGTCGTCCTGGTGGAGGACAAGCTCGGCGTGACCATGACTGAAATCATCAAGACTGAACGCGCCTAAAGCGACGACGCGCGGCAGCGCGACCAGACGGACAGGAGACTGACATGCGGCTTCTCATCGTTGGCACATTGAAGGGCCAGCTCACCACCGCCACCAAGATCGCGATGGCGAACGGCGCCACCGTGACCCACGCCGAGGATAACGAACAGGCGATGCGCGTGCTGCGCGGCGGCAAGGGCGCCGACCTGCTGCTGGTCGACGTCGCCCTCGACATCCGCGACCTCGTGATGCGTCTGGAGGCCGAGCACATCCACGCCCCGATCGTCGCCTGCGGCATCACCAACGACGCCCGCGCCGCGGTTGCCGCGATCCATGCCGGCGCCAAGGAATACATCCCGCTGCCGCCGGACCCGGAACTGATCGCAGCGGTGCTGGCTGCCGTCGCCAACGATTCCCGCGAGCTGGTCTATCGCGACGAGGCGATGGCCAAGGTGATCAAGCTCGCGCAGCAGATCGCGGGCTCGGACGCCTCGGTGATGATCACCGGCGAATCCGGGACAGGCAAGGAAGTGCTGGCTCGCTACGTCCACACCCGCTCGGCCCGCGCCAAGCGCCCGTTCATCTCGATCAACTGCGCCGCGATCCCCGAGCATCTGCTGGAGTCCGAGCTGTTCGGCCACGAGAAGGGCGCCTTCACCGGCGCGATCGCCCGCCGCATCGGCAAGTTCGAGGAGGCAACCGGCGGCACGCTGCTGCTCGACGAAATCTCGGAGATGGACGTCCGCCTGCAATCGAAACTGCTCCGCGCCATCCAGGAGCGCGTGATCGACCGCGTCGGCGGCACCAAGCCCGTCCCGGTGGACATCCGCATCATCGCGACCTCGAACCGCAACCTGGTGGACGCGGTGCGCGAGGGCACGTTCCGCGAGGACCTCTTGTTCCGGCTCAACGTCGTGAATCTGAAGATCCCGCCGCTGCGCGACCGTCCCGCCGACATTCTCGAGCTCGCCCAGCACTTCGTGAAGAAATACGCCGAAGCCAATGGCGTGCCGATGCGCCCGATCTCGGCGGAAGCGCGCCGCGTGCTCTCCACCAACCGCTGGCAGGGCAACGTCCGCGAACTCGAAAACACCATGCACCGTTCGGTGCTGATGGCGCAGGGCGACGAGATCGGCGCCGATGCGATCCTCACGCCCGACGGCGACCGCCTCGACCTCGCCAAAACCGTGCCGGCCGTGGCGCATGCCACCATGGCCGCCGAGCAGGTGACGCGGGCCCTGGTCGGCCGCACCGTCGCCGATGTGGAGCGCGACCTGATCCTGGAGACGCTGAAGCACTGCCTCGGCAACCGGACCCATGCCGCCAATATCCTGGGCATCTCGATCCGTACGCTGCGCAACAAGCTCAACGAATATTCCGACGGCGGCATTCCGATCACGCCAGCCGGCACGCCGGGTGAATATCCGCGCATGCCGATGGTGGGGGCGTAGGCGCTCTTCGGACTGAGAGAAACGAATGCCCGGGCTGGTCCCGGGCATTTTTCTTTGAGAAGAACGCAAAACAGTCACCACAATCCGCGGCTTCCGGCGAAAGTCAGGATCCATTACTCAGTGCGAACGGTAAGCCACGCCGACCCATTCGGAGCTACTCTTCCGCCGCGTGAAGCAATTCACAATCAAACCACAACAAGATGGTTAAAGTCCTCGAGCCGCGCGACGTGATGTCGGGCAGAGCCGCATTGGTCTCGCGAAACGTCCTTTACATCGAAAGGGCATCCCATGAAGAACTCGTCGTGGACCATCTTCCGCCTCTCATTGATTGTATCGCTGCTCGCAGCGTCGGCGCCGCTTGCGCGCGCCGACGTGATCATGGATTGGAATGCAAAGGCCGACGCGATCGCCACTGAAAAGCAAATCCTTCCAGCGCCCCACAGCCGTGTCTTGTCTATGATGCACGTCGCGATGTTCGAGGCGGTCAACGCGATCGATCGCCGGTACGCGCCTTACAAGCTTGCCCTATCCGCGGATCGTTCGACGTCGCGGGAAGCTGCGGACGCAGTTGCGGCTCACGACGTGCTGCTGTCGCTCTATCCGGACCTCAAGCCGGAGCTGGATGCGGCGCTGACGAGTTCTCTGGTGCCGATCGCCGACGGCGAGTCCAAGATCGCGGGCATCGGCCTCGGCAAGGAGGCCGCGATGCAGATCATCGCGCTTCGTGAGAACGATGGCAGCGCCGCCCTTGAAACTTACCGGCCCCTGACAACGGCGGGTGCCTACGTTCCGACGACCGTCCCGCTGTTCTCGATCGCGGGCGCGACGACGCCCTGGGTCATGACGTCCGGATCTCAGTATCGCCCCGGCCCGCCGCCGGCGCTCGGTTCAGAGCTGTGGACCCGGGACGTCAACGAAATCCGCGAGGTCGGCAGCCGAACAAGTGTGATCCGGACGCCCGAGCAAACCACGGTCGGTCGATTTTGGTTCTTTGTCGGTGCCCGCACCTACAATCCGATCGTGAGGCAGGCGGCAACGGCCAAGGGCATGGATCTCGTCGACTGCGCCCGGCTGTACGCGCTGACCTCAATTGCCGGCAACGACGCCTTCGTCGCCGTTTTCGACGCGAAGTACCACTACAATTTCTGGCGGCCGATCACGGCCATACGCAACGCCGACCTGACATCGAACGCAGCGACGCCTCGCGACGCATCCTGGCTGCCGCTGGGGGACACGCCGATGCATCCGGAATATCCCTGTGCTCACTGCATTACGTCGGCAGCGATTTCGACCGTGCTCCAGACCATCGTTGGAGATTTCGGCGAGTTCTCGGTGACCAGCCCCACGGCACCAGGCGTCACCCGCAAATGGACGCGGCTCCAGGACTATAGCGACGAAGTCTCCAACGCCCGTATCTGGGCCGGCTTTCACTATCGGTTCTCGACCGAGATCGGCAAGGAGATGGGCCGGAAGATCGGCGCGCTGACCGTCGCCACGCAGCTTCGCGGCGTGGAAGCGATGGCGGAGCCGAGGCGTTAGCCGGTTGCCACACGCTCAACTTCGTTCTGGCGAAAGCCGGGACGACGTGGAAGGCACGGTGCGTCCAATTCCGTGGACCGGCGACATGGCCGCACCGCGTTCTCCGACTAGGTCACACCGGCGCCAGGCCCTATAAGCCCGCGTGAGAACCACGCGAGGGTCAACATGTCTCAAGCTCAAATCACGGACTGGCTGGCGACGCAACGGCAGGCGATGATCGACCTGCTGCGCGATGTCGTGAACATCGATTCCGGATCCTATGACAAGGAAGGCGTCGATGCGGTCGGGGCGCGGTTCGAGCAGCATTTCGCCGAGCACGGCATTCCGTTCCGGCGCGAAAGCCACGCCACATTCGGCGATGCCATCCACGCCGAAGTGGCAAAGCCCGGCAGCAACGAGAAGCCGGTGCTGTTGATGGGGCATCGTGACACCGTGTTCGGCAAGGGCGAGGCCGGACGGCGTCCGTTCACGATCCAGGGCAGGCGCGCCTATGGTCCCGGTGTTGCCGACATGAAGTCCGGCGTCGTCATGAACATATTCGTGGCAACCGCCTTCCACAAATTCGGCGGCAACCCGCACCCGATCAAGCTGCTGATCACCTCGGACGAGGAGATCGGCTCGCCCTCCTCGCGGCCGGTGATCGAGCGCGAAGGCCGAACCGCGCGCGCCGTGTTCAATTCCGAGCCGGGCCGTCCGACCGGCAATATCGTCACGGGACGCAAGGGCGGCATCTTCATGCATTTCGCCATTATCGGCAAAGCCGCACATTCCGGGGCCAATTTCGCCGCCGGCGTCAGCGCAATCGGCGAGCTCGCGCACAAGATCGTGCAGATCCACGCGCTGACCGATCTCGACAAGGGTATCACGCTCAATGTCGGCCTTGTTTCGGGCGGGCAGTCCGTCAACACCACGGCGCCTTACGCGGAAGGACAGATCGATCTGCGCTATGTCGATCCGGCGGACCGCGCGAGGGTGATGGCTGCGATCGAGACCATCATCGCGACACCTTACGTGCCTGGCACCAGCGCGACGCTGACGGTCAAAGGCGAGTTCGTGCCGGTGGTACAGAGCGCCGATTCAAGGGCGCTGTTCGAGAACTATCAGGCCGCCGCAAGGCAGGCCGGCCTCACCACGCTCCAGGGCGAGTTCTCCGGCGGCTGCGCCGATTCCGGCTTCACCGCCGCGGTCGGGACGCCGACCATCTGCGGGCTCGGCCCGGTCGGCGGGCTCGCGCACACGCCGGAGGAATATCTCGAGCTCGACAGCATCGTGCCGCGCGCACAGGCGCTGGCGCTGGCGATCTTGCGGGGATAGTCGCCCGCACTCCGCCGTCATGCCCGGGCTTGTCCCGGCCATGACGAATTGAGAGAGCCGTCACGAATAGCTCGGCGCATCCGGCCTGCGGAAGATCTGGATGGGGTCGCCCGGCACGATCGGATGGCCGCTGAACATCGCGTAGGCGTAGAGCGCGAGATAGGCGATCGCGAGCGCGCCGACCGCGTAGAAGGCCCAGGTCGCGACGCGTTTCATCATTGCGCTCCATTGCTGTCCCGGCGGGAGGCTCAGGCAGCGCTTCTAGAGCGATGACGGGGAAAAGGCCAGCCTGCACGGCCCGTCGCCGGCGGCGATCAAATGCCGCGGCGGACGTGGCTGGGAAGGCTGACGTCCGCAAGCCTGACGGCGTCTTCGTCCTGATCCACCGTCACATACTGACCGTGCCAATAGGCCAGCGCAGCGTTGCGGATCGAATTCCTGACGTCTCGCACCCGCCCGATGATGATGCCGTGCGAATGGCGCTCGAAGATCTCCTCGACCTCGCAGTCGACGGCGGACAATGCGCCGACCAGCAGCGGAACACCCGAGACCGCGGTCACCCATCTGGCGCCCGCGAAACGATCGGCGCCCTTAAGCCCGCCCTTGCCGGCAAAGCGCTCGGCGATGTCGAGCTGATCGGCCGCGAGGATGTTCACGCCGAAAGCGCCGTGGCGGCGGATCAGCGGGAAGGAGGAGGCGTCGCGGTTGATGCTGACGATCAGCGTCGGCGGATCGACCGAGAACGAGCTGACCGAGGTGACCGTCATGCCGGTGATGTCCTTGCCCCGTCCGGCGGTGATGACGCTGACGCCGCCGGTAAGGTGGCGCATGGCGCCGCGGAAATCGGCGGAGGAGACGGCATTTTCGGTCATGAGATCGCGGGGCACTACATTCATGGCATCGTCCCCAAGTGGGGGTCCCTCTCTATTTAGGTACGATCGTCCGCCGACAAAAGGTGGCTCAGGATCGAGCCTTCGAGACCCGCGAGCTCGGCCGAGCCGCGTTGGCGGGGCCGGGCCGTGTTAACCACGACGTCGTGGGCGATCCGGCCTTCCTCGATCACCAGCACCCGGTCGGCCAGCGCGACCGCCTCAGCGACATCGTGGGTCACCAAGATCGCGGTAAAGCCCTGGTCGCGCCAAACGCGCTCCAGCAACCGCTGCATCGAGATGCGGGTCAACGCGTCCAGCGCGCCAAGTGGCTCGTCGAAGGCGAGCACGCGGGGGCGCGAGACCAGCGCGCGGGCAAGCGCTACGCGCTGCTTCTGGCCGCCCGACAAGACCGAGGGCCACTGGTCGCGCTTGTCGGTCAGTCCGACTTCGGTCAACGCCTTATCGGCGCGTGTATGCGCATCACTGGATGAACGATCGCGGCCGAGGCCGACCTCGACATTGGAGAGAACGCGGGCCCAGGGCAACAGCCGAGGCTCCTGGAACATCACGCGAATATCCTCGGGGTTCACCGCGTCGCCGAGCGAGATGCTGCCGGCGTCGAACTTCTCCAGGCCGGCGATGAGGCGAAGCAGCGTGCTCTTGCCGCAGCCGCTCTTGCCCACGATGGCGACGAACTGGCCGGCGGGGATGTGAAGGTCGATGCCGCGCAGCACCTCGTTGTCGCCGTAGGATTTGCGCAGGCCGCGGATGCTGAGCGGCAGGCCAGAGGTCTGCACCGGGCGCTCCTCGCGCACGACGCGAGCGTGAGGCGCGAAATTGGCGCGGCTGGCGAGCTCGGTTTCGGGAAGGGAGGTACGAAGGGCTGTCTGCATGTGATTCCCAGTATTTTTTCTCAACGTTTCAAATAGGCGGGGTGCCAGGAGAGCGTGAGGCGCTCCAGCACGCGGGAGGCGCTGTCGGCGAGCTTGCCGAGTAGGGCGTAGATTAGGATCGAGAGCACGACGACGTCGATCAGCATGAACTCGCGCGCCTGCATCGCCATGTAGCCAAGGCCCGAAGACGCCGCGATGGTCTCGGCGACGATCAGGGTCAGCCACATGATGCCGAGCGCGAAGCGGATGCCGACGAAGATCGAGGGCAGCGCGCCCGGGAAGATCACCCGGCGAAACAGCTCGCCGTCGGTCATGCCGTAGATCCGGCCCATCTCGATCAGCTGGGGATCGACGGTGCGGATGCCGTGCAGCGTATTGAGGTAGATCGGGAAGAAAACGCCGAGCGCCACCAGGAACAGCTTCGCGCTCTCGTCGATGCCAAACCACAAGATGACCAGCGGGATCAGCGCCAGATGCGGCACGTTGCGCACCATCTGCAGCGTCGTATCGGTGAGCTTGGCCGAGAGCTGCGACAGGCCGTTGGCAAGACCGAAGGCGAAGCCGATGCTGCCGCCGATCAGGAAGCCGATCGAGGCGCGCCAGAACGAGACCCAGATGTTGCGAACGAGCTCGCCGGAGAGCAGCAGCTTCCAGCCGGCAAGCAAGACGTCGCTCGGCGCCGGCAACACCCGCGTCGGCACGAAGCCGGTGACGCTGGCGACCTGCCAGATCGCAATGATGGCGAGCGGCACGATCCACTGGATCAGGCCGTCGACGCGCGGCAGGCGCAAACTGCGGGGAAGTGAAACGCTGTCGATCAGACTCATGACTGCGACACCTTCTGTTGCGGACGGAAGTCGCTGCCGACCGTTTCACCAAAAGGACCACCGTTGAAGTGCAGCCTGGTCACGTTGCTGGGCTGCTCCAGCGAGAGCAGCGGAAACACCAGCTCGGCGAAACGATAGGCTTCTTCCAGATGCGGGTAGCCCGACATGATGAAGGTATCGATGCCGATGTCCTGATACTCCCGAATGCGGGCCGCGACCGTCTGGGCGTCGCCGACCAGCGCCGTGCCAGCGCCGCCGCGCACGAGGCCGACACCGGCCCACAGGTTCGGCGCGATCTCGAGCTTGTCGCGCTTGCCGCCGTGAAGCTGCGCCATGCGCTGCTGGCCAACCGAATCCATCCGCGCAAAGTTCTTCTGCGCGGTCGCAATGGTTTCGTCGCTGATGTGCTTGATCAGCTCATTCGCCGCACGCCAGGCCGCGTCATTGGTCTCGCGGACAATCACGTGGAGCCGGATGCCGAAGGATAGTTTTCGACCGCGAGTTGCTGCGACCTCCCTCACCCTCGCGATCTTCTCGGCGACTAAGGCCGGCGGCTCGCCCCAGGTGAGATATTTGTCGACGGTGTCGACGGCGACGTCGATACCGGCATCCGACGAACCGCCGAAATAGAGCGGCGGACGCGGCGACTGAACCGGCGGAAACAGCAGCTTGCCGCCTTCGACATGGATGTGCTTGCCCTCGACATTGACGGTCTTGCCGGCGAGCAGCTCGCCATAGACGTTGAGGAACTCGCGGGTGACCTCGTAGCGCTCGTCATGGGCGAGGAAGATGCCGTCGCCCTTGTTCTCGACGGGATCGCCGCCGGTGACGACGTTGACCAGGAGCCGGCCGTTGGTGATGCGGTCCAGCGTCGCGGTCATGCGCGCGGCCACGCTCGGCGATTGCAGGCCGGGCTTGACCGCCACGAGATAGCGCAGCCGCTCGGTGAACGGCGCGACCGAGGAGGCGACGATCCAGGAATCCTCGCAAGACCGCCCGGTCGGCAGCAGCACGCCGAAATAGCCGAGCTGGTCGGCGGCCTGCGCGATCTGGCGCAGATAGTTGAAATTGACCTCGCGGCCGCCGATGCCGGTGCCGAGATAGCGGCCGTCGCCATGGGTCGGCAGGAACCAGAGGATGTTGGCGTTCGCTTGCTTGCTCATTTGTTTGCTCATGATCCTGGCTTCCGGGCCACGTCGGAAATCTTGATGGATTTGGGAATCAGGTTGAGCGCGAAGAACGCGTCCGCAACCTGCTGCTGATTGGCGATGACGGCATCGGTCAGCGGCTTGATGCCGTAGGATTGCCGCTTCAGCGCGACCTCGACCACCGGGACTGACAGGCCGATGGACGGCGCCAGCTGCTCGGCAACTGCGTGGATGTCGCCCTTGGCCCAGTCATCGACCGCGCTCAGCTCGGCCAGCACGGCGTCGACGATCCTCGGATTGGTTTCGAGGAATTTCTTCGAGGAGAAATAGAACTGGTAGTTGGCGACGATGCCGGTGCCGTCGGCGAGCGTGCGGGCGCCGGTCGCGGCTTCCGCGGCGGCCTGGAACGGATCCCAGATCACCCACGCATCGACCGCGCCGCGCTCGAAAGCGGCGCGCGCATCGGCTGGTGCGAGAAACACCGGCTCGATCTCGGAATATTTGACGCCGGCTTTCTCCAGCGCCTTGACCAGGAGGTAGTGGACATTGGAGCCCTTGTTGAGCGCGACCTTCTTGCCTTTGAGGTCGGCGACCGATTTCAGCGGGCTGTCTTTTGGCACCAGGATCGCCTCGCCCTTCGGCGCCGGCGGCTCGTAGGCGACATACTGGATCGGCGCGCCGGCGGCTTGCGCGAAGATCGGCGGGGCTTCGCCGGTGTTGCCGAAATCGATCGCGCCGATATTGAGCGCCTCGAGAAGCGGCGGGCCGGAGGGGAATTCGGTCCACACCACCTTGTAGCCGTCGGCAGCTAACTTCGGCTCCAGCGTGCCCTTGCTCTTGAGCAGCACCAGCTTGCCGTATTTCTGGTAGCCGATGCGGACGACCTTGTCCTGTCCGTAGGAGGTGCCGACCGCGGCGGCGACGATGCCGATCGACAGCACGATGGCCGCGATCAGACGCTGGATGATACGCCTCATGTTCAAACCCTTTGAGATGGGGAGATTGGTTGGCACTATCAGGCTGCCGGGTTGCGCCAGACGATGTCGCGGATCACGATCGGCTTCGGGATCAGGCCGAGCTTGTGGAAGCGGTCGGCGACGCCCTGCTGGGTCGTGACGATGTCGTCGGTGACCGGGCCGACCACGAAATTCGCGCGATTGGCGGCGACGGTCTGGATGTCCAGTGGAACGCCGGTGACCGCGGCGAGCGATTTGGCGACCTCGTCGCGGTGCTGTTCGGCCCATTGACCAGCCGCGGTCGTCACATCGATGATCTGCTGCAGGATGGCGCCGTGATTCCTAGCGAATTCGCGGTTGGCGATGAAGAAGGAATTGGTCTTGGTGACTTCGCGCGCATTGATCAGGATGCGGCCGCCCTGCTTGGTCTCGCCGATCGCGAAATACGGATCCCAGATCGCCCACGCCTCGATGCTGCCATTGGCAAAGGCAGGCCCGGCATCCGGCGGCGTCAGATAGACCGGCGTGATATCGGCATAGGTCAGGCCGGCTTTCTCGAGCGTCTGCACCACGATGTTGTGGGCGCTGGAGCCCTTGGTGAAGCCGACGCGCTTGCCTTTCAAGTCGGCGATGCCGCGGATCGGCGAATCCTTCGGCACCAGGATGCCCTGCCCGTTGGTGATGGGCTGGCCGGCGGCATAGACGATCGCCGCGCCCGCGGCCTGGGCGAACACCGGCGGGGAGTCGCCGACCGCGCCGAAATCGATGCTACCGACATTCATTGCCTCCATCATCGGAGGCCCCGACGAGAACTCGACCCATTTCACGTCGATGCCCAGGGGCGCGAAATGCTTTTCCAGGGCGGCCTGCTGACGCGTGATAACCAGCACGCCGGTCTTCTGGTAGCCGACACGAATGTCCTTCACCGCGCCTTGTGACGTTGCTTGCGCGTTGGCGTGCGAAACGAATGCGGCGGCTGCCGCAGTTCCAACGGATAGTTTGAGAAAATCCCGACGTTGCATCCGACACTCCCGGCCGCGTGCGGCCGTCCTTTATTCGTGCTCGGGAATGATGGGGCGGCTTATCGGAGGTGTCGAGACGCGCGGAAAAATAGCGATGCATGCACTGCGCACGTGGCGGAGCGCATGATTAATCTTTCGATCCACGGAGCGAACGCAGGGTATATTTTTCCGCACGCGAATGTGAAAAACGCACGCAACCGAGCCGAGAAATTAAAAATCGCGAAAACAACCCCATGCACAGTAGCCGGGGCGCGCGAAAACAATGACTTACGCTTATCCGAAATTCACCTTGACTCGTCGGGCAAAACAGGAGCAGGATGGCATCGTGGCGGCGTTGCGGATGGACCGGTCCCTGCCGGCCTAATGCAGCCATCTCACCGGTAGATTCTGCAGCCCGCGAAAGGCCCATCCGCCGATCCGTACCGGCTCGTCGTCGGCGATCTCGAGCCGGCCGGCACGGGCGAACAAGGTCGGCAGTGCGACGTCGGCAATCATGGCGCGGGAGGCCCAGGCGCCGGCACAGAAATGCGGACCGGCGCCGAACGCGACGCTCTTGGCCGTATCACGCCGCACGTCGAACTGGTCGGCGCGTTCAAAGTGCTTCTCGTCGCGATTGGCGGAGCCGAACATGAGGAATACGCGTTCATCGGTTTCGAAGGCGACGTCGCGGATCGACCACGGCTTTGCGATGCGCCGCGGCGACATGCCGATCGGCGAGATCCAGCGGGCATATTCCTCGAAGGCCTGGAGCCACGTCACCTCGCCCTTGCGCACGAGATCGAGCTGGTCGGGATGGGTCAGCAGCGCCCACACCGTGCCGGCGATCGCCTTGCGCGGCTCGTTCTGGCCGCCGGAGATCGCGAGCTTGACGTTGGCGCGCACGCTCTCCATCGCCATGCCGGACGCGAGGAGCACGCCGAGGATACTCTGGTCGGGATGCTTGCGCATCACCGGCAGGATGTCGTCGATCGCGGCATCGATGCCCGACGTCGCCGCATGGCAACGCGCCTCGACGGCCGCGTCGCCGCTGTAATTAGCGATGCCCTCGATCATGCCCTGTGACCAGGCGTCCATGTCGGCAAAGCCGATATTGGTGAGGCCGGTGATCGACTTCAGGCATTCGCCTGAGAACGGCAACGCGAAGTCGCGCATGAAATCGATTCGCCCGGGCGCGATCGCGTCGATGATGCGATCCGCATGGGCCTGGAACAGCGCGGTCCAGTGCGCCTTCACCGTCTTCGGCGACACCGTTGGAAACATCGCGCGGCGCTCGACCTGATGCGCCTCGCCGTCCTTGCGCATCATGTTGTGGCCCATCAGCCGGTTCATCAGGCCCGCGGGCTGGTGCGAGGAGAACACGTCGATCTGCTTCTCGGAGATCGAGATATCGTCGCGGCTCGTCAGCAGTGTCGAGCCGAGCTGCGGCACGAAGGCGATCGGCGCCTCCTTGCGCATCGTTGCCAGCATCGGATATGGATCGGCCCAGAATGCGGCCGGGTCGATGTCGATGCGCGGCGCGGTGCTCAAGGCAGCCTCCTGGATTCTTGTTGCCTCGGGCTAGACTAGCGAACTCCGGCGCCAGCGTCTGTCCCTAGCGATGGGGACGGACCGCATCAGCGCGGGTCATCACAAGCCGGATCCTCGCAAAGAAACGGCTAACCACGTTCTCACGGCTGCATGCCTGGGGGCATGGGAAGGTCGATCAACCAATGATAGCATGTGCGCCGCGAGATCAACCTGGGAAACTGCCGTGACTGGAATGACGAAGCTTCGTTCTCGATTCATGCTCGCTGCTATGTGGATCAGTCTCGTCGGTGCTCTCGTCGTCTTGTTTTCGCTGCTCAACCGGCCAGGCGGTGATCCGCAGCCCTGGGTGATTAGCCTGATCGGATCCTGGTTGCCGTTCCTTGTGCTGGTGGGCATCTGGCTGTGGTACTCGCGTGCGAGTCGACGCCCATCATCCGGCACGAGCTGGGTCGACCTCTACGAGCAGCAGGTCGCCGAGAACAGGCGCACCAACGCGTTGCTGGAGAGGATCGCGGCTGCGCTGGAAAAGCCGTCGCCGGGTTAGCTCGTACCCCGGTTATCACGGAAACAAAGGGTATGCGCTCGAGGATTTTTGCGCAGATCTGGCTGGTGCTCGCAGCAAGCGCTGCCGTCAGCGGGCCAGCGACAGCCGACGACCATCAGGCGTGCTTGAAAGCATCGACCGAACCCGCGGCCGCGACCATCGCCGCCTGCACGCGCGCGATCGAAAGCGGCGACTACAGGGATCAAGACCTGTCCGCCTTGTATCATACGCGCGGCTGCTCCTGGTCGCGGACAAACCTGGCCGATCACGTCGACCGCTCCTTGAAAGACTTTACCGAGGCGATCCGGATTGACCCGAAAGCTGCCGGCTCGCGGCTCAATCGAGCGCATATCTACAACCAACGGCGCCAGTACGACCAGGCGATCGCGGACGCCAACGACGCATTCGAAAGCGGCCTGTCGGATTATGGAAAGCGGGCCGGATACGGCGAGCGCGGCTACGCCTATCAGGCCAAAGGCGACAACGACCGCGCCATCGCGGATTATACCGAGAGTCTCCGGCTCGATGCGAACAACAGTTTCGCCCTCACCGCCCGTGGCAACGCCTACTTCGCCAAGGGCAATTTTGATCGTGCCATCGCCGACTACGACCGGGTGATCGCACTTGATCCGGACTATGCGCACGACTACTCCGCCTACAGCAGTCGCGCCATTGCCTACCTATCCAGGGGCGATTTCCGTGGCGCCATCGCGGACTTTGACCGGGGGCAGGCGTTATCATGGCTCGCTGCTGCGGCCTTTTTTGCAGTGGTGATCTGGCTGTGTTGCCGGAGAGACGCCCAGGCGCCCGGACGGTGGTCCGGGCCGACGATCGTTCAGATGTGCGAGAATGAACTTGTCGAAAGCAAGCGCAGGAACGCTGCCTTGGAGAGTATCGCGGCGGCTCTGGAGAAACGATCGTCGGGTTAGTGAGGATTTCCCGCCAGACCCGCCCCACTTCATTTCGTCCCCGAGTTCATTACCCCAAAGCGCCCGCGATACGTCGCGTGAACCGGCGGAATCCAACGCGTAGATCTCTCACCCTGAACATGAGGGTTATGAGCCATTCTGGCGTTCCCAGATGACGAAGTGTCTGCGCAATACCCTGATCCATGCTCTGGCTCATATTCTGGTCGGTATAATGCGTGCTCCCCTCACGGCACCAATCAAGCCTCCAAGCGATCTCTTCTCGCAACGCGTCGACGTCCGACAGACGCCCAGCAAAATCCAACTCTCTTCTGGCGCAGATCCGCTCGATCCGGGGGCGCACGGCTTCATAGTAGTGGATGCCCCAGTTCTCGAGCCTTGCATGGGTCGCCTCGTGTACGATGGCGGACGCGATCCATTCGACTGTCGTGCTTTCAGAATCGACGACACGCACGTCGAGCAGGCAGGCGCTTATTGAATGCTGATAGCATCCGGCGCCGTGCGGAATCAATTGCACCCAGATACGAGAAAGGCTGGTCTTGATGCGCCGGTAGTGAAGTGGAGCAAACCGTTCGATCAGCCGCAGCGCGGCTTCGACGCGTTGCAGGGCTCCCTCGGGATCATCCGATGAAAAGCATCCGATCCAGAGGCCGTCGACCACGCGGCTTTTCGACATCCACAGCTCGATTCTTTCGATGAGCGAAGGTCCGGTCACTGGGGAACCGCGAGACATAGTAATCGACATCTCTTCCGATCAAGCTAGCAGATCTCCAAGCTAATACAGGGGCTCCGCTTCGGTGGGTTTTACGATTTGGTTTCAACTTTATCGATCGCGGGGGCTAGGTCCGCATCGGTTTAGCACCGGGCCGTATCCCGGCAGCATCCGTGCAGGACGAAGTTTCGATCTTCACTTATGGGCCAGACCCCGTCTCTCTCCCGTATAGTAGAGGCTGCTGAAGCGGAGAGAACATGAGCGTGGCGGAAATCATTCGACGTGCCATCGAAATCGGTGAACGGAACGGCAAGATTACCTTCGATGATCTGAATCAGCTGTGTGACAGCAGCGCACTTGATCCCAAAGACGTTGAACGCGTTCTCAGCGCCCTAAGTGAAGCGGGGGTTTGGATTGAAGGAGACTGAAACCTGA
Source organism: Bradyrhizobium sp. 17 (assembly GCF_023073515.1). NCBI lineage: Bacteria > Pseudomonadati > Pseudomonadota > Alphaproteobacteria > Hyphomicrobiales > Nitrobacteraceae > Bradyrhizobium > Bradyrhizobium sp. 17. Next base: position 49,040 of record NZ_JADPJQ010000119.1, read on the forward strand.
CTCTGGTTATATCGCCTACAATAGTTCACAGAGCGACAGTCGCGGAGGGCGGGCAGCGTGTCCGCCTTGCTCTCGGAAGCAGGGACTCGCGGGACTGGAGTACTCTTAGTTCAGGCTGCGGGGGCCGGCGAGCAGGCGCAGCACGATCGCAAACAGCTCGCTTTGTGACGAGATGCCGAGCCGCTCATAGGCGCGCTTGCGGTACGTCAGCGTCGAATGCAGGCTGATGCCGAGTGCCTGCGAGATCGCCTCGGAGCTGAAGCCGGAGAGGATGCGCCGGCAAACGTCCTGCTCGCGCGGGGTGAGGCTGGCGAGGGGCGCGCGCGTCGCGAATAGCGCGGCGACAGACTGCTCGGTCGTCGCTGCCGAGCCGTGCTGGAAATGGCGTGCCACGCTCGCACTGATGGCCGGTGCGATGGCCTCAAGCCGCGCACGCTGGGCATCGCTGAAGCGGCCCTGGACAGCGATGCGATAGAAATTGACGTAGAAACAGGTGTCATCGACCCAGATCGCGGTCGCGCATTTGTCGACGATGCCGGAATCCACAAAGAACATTTTGCGGTAGCGGGCGCCGTACATGCGCGGCGCGAAGGCGGGCAGCACGAGCGGCGCGCGGCCCTCGCCTTCGAACAGCGCATCGCGGTTGGGATCGGATTGGTGGAACTGGCCGGCATAGGCAGCGCCGAGATCGCCGCCGATCGGGATGTTGCCGGCATCGAGCAGGCAGTGTGCGGCGCCCGCGCGGCTCAGCGCGAACACCATGCAATGCCCGACCCCGGCCTGCCGACGCAGTGTATCGATCAGGACATCAGGAAAATCCGGACGACCGATGGCAAGCACCGCGGGTGTGACATCGCCAGCCGCCGGCTTTGCGGGCGTCCCGTGAGGGCGCATCGTTTTCTCCCCATCGCCTTTTGACGAAATTTATCAGCAATGGCCGCGCAGCGGAAGGCGGGTGTCGCCCGATATCTCCTGCGACGTCGCCGGGGGCTCAGGAAGCACTTTTGCGCAGAATCTTGTCCATTGCTTTTCCCTTCGCCAGCTCATCGATCAGCTTGTCCAGGTAGCGGATCTCTCGCAACGTGGGTTCTTTGACGTCCTCGACCCGGACGCCGCAAACCACGCCTGTGATCAGGGTTCGCGAAGGATTGATCTTGGGGGCCTTCGCAAAGAAGGTTTCAAAGTCCGTCCCCTGCTCCAGTTGAGCTTCCAGCTCGTTCTGACCATAGCCTGTCAACCAGGAGATGACCTGATCAACCTCCGTTTTGGTGCGCCCTTTCTTCTCCGCCTTCGCAACGTAAAGCGGGTAAACGCTTGCGAAGCTGGTGGTATAGATCCTGTGTTTCGCCATGACCACTCCATGGATCACTCGCTACGGCCGAAGGCCGATACGATATCATCGATGGAGTTGCCTGTAGAGGTTCTGACTGAGATGCCCCGCGAAGCAATATACGGCGGCAAATGCGCTCCCAAACGCCGATCAAAGCGCCCGTGATATCGGTCACTGAGCGTTCAAGGCAGTTGCGGCACTCTGCATCGTGCCAGCGCAACCACCTTCCGGGCGGCCGCTGAGGTGACTGTCTCGACAGTGTTTTGCCGGCACCCCCTGCTAGGTTAGCAGAATTCGCACCCAGCAGGGTATGCTCGGATGTGAAGCTTACTCCAAGGCAAAGGCGCAGCTATGTTCAAGGTCGAACCCACGCTTGAAAATCTCGCATCGCATATCCAGCGGCAGGACCGGTCGCTGAAGGCTATGAGTTGGAGCGTTTGGGGGCTACGATCCTGGCGGCTGCGGCGATCATTTCATCGCAATGGCATGCGACCGCTAATGCCGATACAGTCAAGGCCAAGACCCTGTCTGTGGAAACAATTGCCTTGCGAAATGGCACCGGCAAAATCGTCGCCTTGATCTCATCCACTTCCGACGGAACGCCGCACATCTCGCTCTTGGATAGCCGCGAGAAGGTGCGTCTCAGCATCGGGCTTCGCCAGGATGGCGTACCTTCGGTGTCGCTCCTCGATACGGAGCAGGGTCAGCGGGCAGTGCTGTCCCTGAACGATCATCAGGATGCGTCCTTGACGATGTACAATGCTGCAAAACTTCCCCGTGCGACGCTCGCTGTGGACTCCGTCAGCTCGGGTCACATGGTTCTCTTCGGGACCGGCGGTGGTCTAAACTTCTCCGCTTTGGATGGCCGCGTGCAGTGGACTCCGGTGGGCGGAGCCGTTCAGAACATCCAGACGAAAACCGAATCCAAATAAACTCAGCCGGCCGCAGCGGCGAAAGACCCTACCCCGCCGCCGCCTTCGCCGGCGGAACGTTGATCGCGAGCTTGCCATAGCGGTCGGTGAACGCCTGCGTGTCGATCTCCTCGAGCTTGATCTCGCCGCTCATGACGCCCTGCTTCCAGGCCGCCTGCGCGGGATCGTTCTGGAATTCCGGCATCACCTCGCGGCCGAACAGCTCCAGCGATTCGCAGATGTGCTCGTGGCTGTTCTTGCCCGCCTGGTTCAGCAGGATGACCTGGTCGATATGCGAGCCCTGGAAGCGCTTTAGCTTCCTGCGGATCGTCTCGGGCGAGCCGATCAGTCCGCCGCGCAGCGCAGCCTCCTGCGCCTCGGGATTGTCGCGTTTCCACTTGTTGTACTCGTCCCACATGTTGACGGTATAGGGCGCCGGACGCTGGCGATTCTGCGACGCGCCGTAGAAGCGTAGCGCGAACTGGAAGAAGGTGGCGCCGTCGGCGCGCGCACGCGCCTCCTCGTCCGTCTTTGCGCACATGAAGAACGACACCAGCGCCATGTTCGGGTTGATCTCGTAGTCGGCGAGCTTGGCGAGACGCTTGGTCATGGCGTTGTAATAGGCGTGCACCCAGGCGTGCGCGGCGTCTGCGCTGACGAACTGGAAGCCGAGCGCACCAAAGCCCTGGCGGCCGGCGCGCTCGATGGTCGGCAGCTGCGAGCAGGCCATCCACAATGGCGGATGCGGCTTCTGCACCGGTTTTGGCACGACGTTGCGCAACGGGATGTCGAAATATTTGCCGTGGTGCTCGCTTCCTGCGTCCTTGAACATCGGGAAGATCGCGGCGACGGCCTCCTCGAACACCTCTTTCTTGGTCTCCATGTCGCGGCCGAACGGCGTGAGCTCGGTGATGGAGGCGCTCTCGCCCATGCCGAATTCGCAGCGGCCGTTGGAGAGCAGATCGAGCACCGCGACGCGCTCGGCGACACGTGCGGGGTGGTTGGTCGTGAGCTGGAGGATGCCGTGGCCGAGCCGGATGTTCTTGGTGCGCTGGCTCGCGGCTGCGAGAAACGATTCCGGCGAGGGCGAATGCGAGTATTCTTCGAGGAAGTGATGCTCGACAACCCAGGCGTGGTCGTAGCCGAGGCTGTCTGCGAGTTCCATCTGCGACAGCGCGTTCTGATAGAGGCTGAGCTCGTCGCCGGCCACCCACGGCCGTGGCAGTTGCAGCTCATAGAAGATGCCGAACTTCATGACGCCGTCTCTCCCAGGTTTTGTTGCAAGTTTTCTTGCAAATTTTCTTGCCGCTTATGTTTTTGTTGCGGGCATCTTAATGGGCGGGGCGGCGCTGTCTACGCAGTCGCAATTCCGCCTTGCGGGAGAAGGTGCTTTTCGGCGCGGCGGCCATTCAGGACCACGCCGATGAAGGTGAAGCGCACCAGCAGATGATAGCTCGCCAGCATCGGAGGAAGCGCGACGACGAGAAGAACACCGAACTTGATCAGACCGGGCCAGTCGAGCTGCGACAGCGCGACCTGCAGCGCCATCACGATCGGCAGGTGGATCAGATAGACCCAGTAGGATGCATCGGCGAGATAGCGCCAGGTCGGGCTGAAGCCGGACATGAAGCGGAGCGCGAGGCCGATGACCGCAAAGGTCGAAATCCATATCGCCGGCGCATACAGGATCACGGAGACAAGCCGGAGCGTGGCGAAGCCGAAAGGCAGTTTCAGTGCCCCCGGCGCGGACGTCATCGCCCCAACCAGCACGAAACTGATCAGGATCAGAGTGATTGCGAGCAGAAGATGCGGGAGCCAGCGCCGCTCAATCAGTCGCAGCAGATCGATCTGCCGATGCAGCAGCCAGCCGATCGCGAAGGCGGTGCCGAAGCCAATCCAGGCCTGCGCGTTGGTGACGAGCGATTGATCCGGCGTCCTCACGCCCGTCACGTTGATCCAGCGTTGGTCGAGGCAGAAGGCGGCGCCGATCGGGATTGCCAGAACAAGGGGGGCCAGCGGACTTTTCATGATCCCGGCGAAGACGCGGTCAATCACCGCTCGCCACCTGCCTGACGCATCTAGCCAGACAAATGCGCCGCGCAGCAGCAGCACGACGACATAAAGCTCCAGCAGCACATAGATGAACCAGAGATGGGTCAGGGGGAAATTCGGCAGCACCGGTGGCCAGCTGCGGGACCAGCCGCCGTTCGGGAAATGAGACGCCCAGATCGCGATGAAGTACATGGGCGTGAACAGGATCGGCCAACCCGTGCGCAACTATCCGGAGCAGCCGCCGGTGATCCCGCACACGATCGACGGCTATCAGATCGACCTCAACGGCAACAAGTGCCTGTCCTGCCATGCGCGGGCGCGCATCGCGGAATCGCAGGCGCCGATGGTCTCGATCACCCACTTCATGGACCGCGACGGCCAGTTTCTGGCTTCGATCTCGCCGCGCCGCTTCTTCTGCACGGAATGCCACGTGCCGCAGAACACCGCCAATCCGCCCGTCAGCAACGACTTCACCGACATCGACACGCTGCTGTCGCGCGCAAGCCCCGGTGGCCGCCGATGACGACGACCGCTGATGAACCCGGCGAGGGACTGAAGGCCAGACGCGGCTTCGTCGCGCGAAGCTGGGACTTCGCGCGCGAGCTCTGGCAGGTGCTGATCCGTCCGAGCTCGGTGTTCGGGCTCGGCGTGCTGGTGCTGGCGGGCTTCATGGCCGGCGTGATCTTCTGGGGCGGCTTCAACACCGCGCTGGAATTGACCAACACCGAAAAATTTTGCACCGGCTGCCACGAGATGAAGGACAACGTCTTCGCCGAGCTGAAGTCGACCATCCATTTCGCCAACCGCTCCGGCGTGCGCGCGACCTGTCCGGATTGCCACGTGCCGCACAACTGGACCGACAAGATCGCCCGCAAGATGCAGGCCTCCAAGGAGGTCTGGGGCAAGATCTTCGGCACGATCGACACCCGCGAGAAATTCCAGGATCACCGGCTCGAACTGGCGGCGCATGAATGGGCGCGCTTCAAGTCCAACGATTCGCTGGAATGCCGGAACTGCCACAGCGCCGATTCCATGGACATCACCAAGCAGTCGCCGCGCGCCTCGGTCGCGCACCAGCGCTTCCTGTTCACCAAGGAAAAGACCTGCATCGACTGCCACAAGGGCATCGCCCACCATCTGCCCGACATGCGCGGCGTTCCCGGCTGGCAATAGGGCGCCCCGCCCGGCTTGAACCAGCGGTGCGAATGGTTAGTTTTGGGGCTGGCGAATCGCTCCGTTTTCGCCCCCTCCTCAAGACAGACATGGCCACATTCACCCCGCATCAGGATGCCGCGCTCAAGGCCGTTGGCGACTGGCTCAAGGCCAAACCCGGCCGCAACGGCACGCCGCCGGTGTTCCGCCTGTTCGGCTATGCCGGCACCGGCAAGACCACGCTGGCGCGGCACATCGCCGACGGCGTCGACGGCGAGGTGAAGTTCGCCGCCTTCACCGGCAAGGCGGCGCTGGTCATGCGCAACAAGGGGTGCGACGAAGCCTCCACCATCCATTCGCTGATCTACCGCACCCGCGAATCCGGTGAGGAGCAGCCCAGCTTCGAGCTGTGGGACGACGCCCCGGCCTCCAAGGCCAAGCTGATCGTGATCGACGAATGCTCGATGGTCGATGCCGAACTGGGCCGCGACCTGATGTCGTTCGACTGCCCGCTGCTGGTGCTGGGCGATCCCGCGCAGCTGCCGCCGATCCAGGGCGGCGGCTTCTTCACCAATACCGAGCCCGACGCGATGCTGACCGAGGTGCACCGCCAGGCCCAGGACGATCCGATCGTGCGGATGTCGATGGACGTCCGCGAGGGCCGCGAGCTCGACATCGGCCGCTACGGCGAGAGCGAGGTGGTGTCGCGCAAGGAGCTCGACCCTGATCGCGTCATGGCCGCCGACCAGGTGCTGGTCGGCCGCAACAACACGCGACGCGCGTACAACATGCGGGTGCGCCAGCGCCAGAACATCGAGGACATCTTCCCCGTCGCCGGCGACAAGCTGGTCTGCCTGCGCAACAACCGCAAGAAGGGCCTGTTCAACGGCGGGCTGTGGCGCGTGAAGTCGCGCAACACCTCGCGCTCGAAATCCCGCATTCTCAGCATGAGACTGTCGCCGGACGAGGATCTCGGCCACAAGGTGACCAAGGTCTCGGTGCGCGCCGATTGCTTCGAGGGCGGCGTCGAGGCGATCGCCTGGGAGCAGCGCAAGCCCTATGACGAGTTCGACTACGGCTACGTGCTGACCGTGCACAAGTCGCAGGGCTCGCAATGGGACGACGTCGTGCTGTTCGACGAGAGCTTTGCGTTTCAGGAGAGCCGGGCGAGGTGGCTGTACACGGGCATCACGCGGGCGGCGAAGCGGCTGAGCATCGTGGTTTGAAACTGCGGTAGTCCGGATGGAGCGCAGCGTAATCCGGGGTTAGCTCCGCGATCGTGATTCCCGGATTTCGCTGCGCTCCACCCGGGCTACGAAGTCACTTCCCCGCGACGAAATAAAAATCCTCGCGCCCCGGCGGCGAGCCGTAGGAAAACGGCTGCTGCTCGTGCTTGGTCACAAGCCAGACATCGTCGCGAACGATGTCGAACAGTTTTCGGATCTCGACGCGCGGCATCTTGATCTCGCGAGCGAGCGCGGTGGCGAACGGGCTGTCGGCGCCGCCGTCGCCATCCATCGCGGTCTCGCCGTGCTTGGCGGCGTAGACCACCATGAAGCCGGCGCCCGGCTCGATGTTGGAAAAGCCCTTGTCCACGAGCTTGAGCGACAGCGTGCGCTGCATGGTCGGCGCGAACGGATTGTCGCGACAGGCATCCAGCATCACCAGACGCACTTTTCGCGCAGCGCCCACCGCCGCGATCACCTGCTCCAGCGCGACCGCCTGGGTCTCGGCGTCCCTGTCGGCGGCGAGCTTGGCGTCGACGGGAACGAGATAATTCACGCCGCCGATCTCGAACCCGTGGCCGGCATAATAGACCACCGCCCAATCCGCCTTCTCCGCCTCGGCGGCAAACGTCTGCAACGCTTCGAAGAACTTGTCGCGGGTGAGGTCGCTGACGGATATCACGGTCTGGAAGCCGACATCGCGCAGCGCGGCTGCGATCATTTTCGAGTCGCGTGGCGGATTGGGCAAGGCGTGGACGTTCTTGTAGGCGCCGTTCCCGATCACCAGCGCCACACGGCGCCCCGTGGATCCGGCCGGTGCCTGCGGGGTCAGCGCGGCCAATCGCTCCTGCGCGATCGCGCGGGCGCGCGCGACGTCGAGCTCGTCGAACTTCGTCAGCGAATAGGCCGCCGCACGATAGTCGGCACGGGCCTGGGCGAGATCCTTCTTGCGCTCGTAGATCTGGCCGCGACCTGAATGTGCCCGGACGTTGTTCGGGTTGATCTGGATGGCCGTGTTGTAGTCCTTCAGCGCGGCGTCGAAATCGCCCTTCAACATGTTGACGTCGGCGCGATTGTTGATCGCGTACGTGTTCTTCGGCTGCTTCTCGATTAGGCCGTTGCAGTCGGCGAAGGCCTGGTCGAACTTGCCCATCATGCCGTAGGTGATGCAGCGGTTGCCGGTGATCTGCTGCGCGGCCGGTTCGATCTTCTCGGCCTCCGCGAAATCGGCAATCGCGCCGTCAAAATCCTGCATCAGCGTGCGCACGCGGGCGCGGTTGGTGTAGCCGAGCAGGAACCTGGGCGCGTATTTGATCGACAGGTTGAAATCGTCGAGCGCGCTTTGCAGCGCACCCCGGCGCAACTGGATGACGCCGCGGTTGTTGTAGGGGACACCGTAGGTCGGGCGCTTCTGGAGCGCGAGGTCGTAGTCCGCCATCGCATGATCGTCCTGGCCCGTCCGCTCATAGGCGAGGCCGCGCAAATTGAGCGTGACGACGTTGTCGGGATCGAGGTCGACGGCCATGGACAAGGTCTCGATGGCGTGGCCGTAGTCGCGCTTGTTGAGCAGTGTGTTACCGCGCACGGAGAGCGCGATGGCCTTGTCCTTGCCGGTGAGCCGGTCGGCGTTGAGCAGCTTGTCGCAGGCCTGCGCCCTCGCCTGTGCATCCGCCTGGCGGTCGCGGCAAATGGCGAGGTCGTCGCCGGGTTGCGGTTCGGCCGCCGCGAGCGAGCTCCAGCCGGCCAGGATGGCGAGCACGACGACGAGGGTCAGGGATGCCACGCGCAGCATGTTGTCAGGTCAGCTCCAGCCACGATTCTCTTAAGTCGATCACCGATCGCGCCGGTTCATCTAGCGCGGAGTTCCGGTCGTCGCCAAGCCGGGCCGCTGGAGGCGGCGCGTTTCACGGACTCGTGTCCCTCCGGCCGTAACAATCGCCCGGTCCGCCCGTATCTCGAATGTCCGAAAATGCCGGGCAGGCTGTTCGCCCGGCCCCAACCGCCCTAGACTGTCAGACCTTCCGAAAGAGGATCGCCATGCGCCGACCTGCCGTCCTGTCCCTGCTCGCCGCAACCACCGCACTGACGCTGGCCTTTGCCGCGCCGACCCGGGCCGCAGAGGATGCGGTCGTGATCCCCGCTCCTGCCGTTGATGTGGCCCCCGCAAGCGGGATCCAGACCGCCGTGATCGCCGGCGGCTGCTTCTGGGGCGTGCAGGGCGTGTTCCAGCACACCGCGGGCGTCGTCAACGCGGTCTCCGGCTACGCCGGCGGCACCAAGGCGACGGCCGACTACCAGACCGTCTCGAGCGGCCGGACCGGCCACGCGGAATCCGTCGAGATCAAATACGACCCCAAGAAGATCTCCTACGGCAAGATCCTGCAGATCTACTTCTCGGTGGCGCACGACCCGACCCAGCTCAACCGGCAGGGCCCCGACACCGGTCCGCAATATCGCTCGGCGATCTTCACCACGTCCGACGAACAGAAGAAGGTGGCCGAGGCCTATATCGCCCAGCTCAACGGCGCCAAGGTCTTCAGCAAGCCGATCGCGACCAAGGTCGGCGCGCTGGAGGCATTCTATCCGGCGGAGGCCTATCACCAGGATTATCTGACCCTGCACCCGAACCAGCCCTATATCGCCTACAACGACCTTCCGAAGGTCGAGAACCTGAAAAAGCTGTTCGCGGATAACTATATCGAGAAGCCGACGCTGGTGAGCGCCAGCAAGGCCACCAACTGAAAAAACGGGAGACCCATGCCCGACACCAAGACGAAAACCACGGACGACAAGGTCATCAAGAGCGAAGAGCAATGGCGCAGCGAGTTGTCGCCGATGCAATTCGCGGTGCTGCGCGAGAAGGCGACCGAGCGTCCCTTCTCCGGCGAATATGAGCACGACCACCGCGCCGGCACCTACACCTGCGCCGGGTGCGGCAACGTGCTGTTCGAGTCCGACGCGAAGTTCGATTCCGGCTGCGGCTGGCCGAGCTTCACCCAACCCGCCGTCGAGGGCCATATCGAAGAGGAGCGGGACGTCAGCCACGGCATGATCCGTACCGAGGTGCTGTGCGCCAAGTGCAGCGGTCATCTCGGCCATGTCTTCCCCGACGGCCCGGGACCGACGGGCTTGCGTTACTGCATCAATTCCGCCGCGCTGAAGCTCGAACCCAAATAAACCTTGCGCGGCGCCGAGTTCCGTCATGGAACCCGGCGCCGCGATGTGCTTTTCTTCCCTGGTGGTGCGGCTGGCCATGGCGTGGCGGCGGCCGCCAGGGAGGATGCCATGACGCTTGGGACCATCCTGATCATCCTGGTGATCATTTATCTCGTCGGCGGCCTGTCGGGCCGCTTCGGCGGCTACGGCTACGGAATGGGTCATTCCGGCATGGGGATCGGCGGCCTCGTCCTGGTGGTGCTGCTCGTGCTGCTGCTCCTTGGCAAGCTGTAGACCATTCAAGTCGCTGATATTCCTGCAATTTCCCGGGCTGCGGAGCTGCCATGCGCAGATTCATCATCTCGCATCGCGGGGGTCGCAATTTTGTCAAAACGGGCTATATTAGAGGACGAAAATGACATGTGCGGCGCCCACTCAATCGTGGCCTCTGCCCGTCCCAACCCCACGCGCTTAAAGCCCCAGAGAGATCACGAGGTCTTTGACCATGCGTCCACTGCGTCCGTTCAACTTCAACACTTCCGCCGAACTCTTCCCCGCTGCGATCCGCAAGAAGAAGCGTGCAGGCTTCACCTATCGCCGGTTCGGCACCGCGGCCGAAGCCGTCCAGTTCGCGATGGAGCAGTTGCCGACGGATTCGCTGAACGGCGCCTATCTCCAAGTCGAAGAAGCGCGCTTCGACCAGAACGGCATCCGGTCGCTCTATGAGAGCGAAGCCTTCCCGCTGCCCCGCCACCGCAAGCCGGTGGAAGCCAGCACCGACGCTGCCGACGCGGCGTAAGTTTTCGTCACGCGCTCCGATGTGCGCTGAAAGCGCGATGGCCCGAAAGGCCGTCGCGCTTTTTGCGTTTTGGGGCGTGTCAGATGCGAGGCTGCTTGTCGAGCCAGCGGCGGAGCAGGCGCACGTTGCGCATGTTGGCACGGAACATGACGTCGAATGCGTCGCCCGCGAACGGGACGATACCGACGACGCCGTCGAGGGCGACATTTCCGAGCATGCGCGCGGTGATGTACCAGGGCGCCCCGAGCGCCCTCGCCTCTTGCACCAGCCAGAGCGAGATCGCGGTGGTGATGATGTCGCCGACGACGGGGATCAACCCGATCAACCCATCGATGCCATAGCCGATGTTGGTTCCGGGCAGCACGAAGGCGACGTCGAGCAGCTTTGCGATCGCCTCGATCCGCGCGATCCGCTGCTCGCGCGTTAGATTGCCAAACGGGTTGCCGGCGAAGGGACTGTCCTTCCCGAACTCGAAGCGAAATTCGCGAAAGCCCTGCCCCAGCGTTTCGGGCCGGATCTCGTGACCGTCCTGATCGATGATCGGCCCACGCCCGTCGGTGCCCGAAGAGGCCGCACCCGAGCGGCTTCCCGAACGGGATCGACGCGGAGCAAGAATATCGTCATCGGACATGGTCATGGCCTGTAGGGAACGCGCCAGCGCGGCGGAGGTTGCTGCGGCGTGATCGAAGGTCGCGCCCTCAAGTCTGTGCCGCCGCCGGCTGCGGCTCCGCGACATATTTATGCACGAGCCAGGATGAAATCACCGCCGGCACGAACCCGACGAGGCCGTACAGGATGAACTGCACCGCGCCCGAGTCCGGCCCGCGCGAGCTGTAGGTCAGCGAGGCCAGGATGAAGGCGAACACGCCGACCAGCAGCATCCGCAGCACCGGGCCGATCCGGCGGACGTGGACCAGGATATCGTCGACCGCACCGATCATCAGCGAGGGCAGGAAGCCGAACAGATAACTGTATTGCAAGGATTTGAAGAACACCGCGAACAGCTTGCCGACCTCAGCGAGACTGGTCTGGGTCCAATAGCCGGACTGATAGGTCGTCGTCAGCAGCAGCAGGAACCCGCCCACGAACGGGCCGACCAGCGCAAACACGAGATAGCGTTTCATCAGGCACCCTCATCCTTCACCTTACTATAGCAGCGCCGCGGGAACCTTGAATAGCGGGGGTGCGGGCTCTGCGCTGGGAACAAGCGGCATAGCGACGGACTTGAAATTCACCTCTCAGATTTGGAGCCGCCGATGTCCCGCAAACTGTTCTTCCTGGCGACGATCGCACTGACGGCCGTGAGCGGCCTGTCGAACGCGCCCGCTCTCGCACAAGGCCATATGGGTTCGCCGCAGGAGCAGCAGGCCTGTTCGCGGGACGCCTCGCGCTTCTGCCGCAAGGACCTCGGCAATGACGGTGCGGTGCAGGCCTGCCTGCAAGCCAACCGGACCAAACTGTCGCGGTCTTGCAGCAAGGTCTTTCAGAGCCACGGCATGTGAGGACCGGAACCATCCCCGGCGAACGGAGAGTGAAGCCATGTTGCGCGACGAACAGCTCTCGATCCTCAGGGACATCAGCCAATCCATCGCCTTTGCCGACGACCGGCACGGCAAGATAGGCGAGCTGATCGCCGACGGTTATGTGATGAAGGACGGAGATCTGTTCGAGCTCACGGCAAAGGGCGTTACGGCGGTCGAAGAGCATGCAGCGCTTGGCGCAAGCGATGTGGAACAAGCGAGCGTATCCTCCGATCGGTTGATCTGATCGCACGCGAGTCGCGTTGTGCGTGACGTGCGCGCAACAATTGCGAATTCCTTTTTGCCTGCCATTGCGGTCGCGCAACAATGGCGCATACTTGGCTCGGGCGGCGCAGCACTTTTCGATTCGAACATCACCAGAGATCGAGCAACCACATGCGGGATTGAGGTCCCGGCGTGATGGCTGAGACATGCGGCAGGTCAAGCCGCGTGCGGCGCCCCAAAACCAAGTGGCTCAAGCCCACGGAACTCGGGGACGCATTCTACATGACACGCAATCAGACGATCGCAACTCTCTTCGCCCTCGCCACCACCGCCATCGCAATCCCGACATCGCCAAGCTTCGCGTTCTCGTCCGAAGCGCAGCAGATGTGCTCGGGCGATGCGATGCGGCTGTGCTCCAGTGAGATCCCCGACATCCCCAGGATCAGGGCCTGCATGGTGCAGAAGAAGGCTCAGGTCAGCCCGGGCTGTCGCGCCGTGATGGACCGCGAGCACGCCGCCGCGACAGGATCGCGCAAGCGGGAAGCAGCCGCGCAATAGAGAGAGCGTATCTGCGGCCATCCTGAGGGCCCGCCCAAGGGGCGGGCCCTCAGGATGAGGTCTCGTTTCGCGGCGAGATATCAAACCCTCATGGTGAGGAGCCCGCCAAGGCTGGCGTCTCGAACCATGCAGGCCGAGGTCTCACGGAGTAGAGATCTAGTCGCCCCACTGCGCGAAGGCGTCGTTGAAGGCGCGCTCGCCGGGAGCGCCCTTCTCGATGGCGATGATGGCGCGGCGCTGGTTGGCGTAGACCAAGGGCACGTCGAACCAGGAGCGCTCCTTCAGCAGCTGGACGTTGCGGCTGCGGTCGGCATCGACGTTGGAGAGGCCGACCAGGAAGAAGCCGTCGGTGACCTTGACCGCGAGGCCTGCGAGCGGCGTGCCGCGTGCCTGCTCGTTCGACTTCATCAGGATGCCCGGCACGTTGGAAACGCCGCCGCCCGGAAAGTCCGGCGGCAGGACGAAGGTCAGCTCCGCGGTGTGGCTCGCCGGCAGCGAGGAGTCGGTGTTGCGGCGGAACGACATCGTCATCTTGAACTTGCGGTCGGGAATCTCGATGTCGGCGCGCACGGCGACGTCGGCCTTCTGGTTGCCCGACGCCTTGATCGGCTCGAGCCGCCACACCACCGAGCCGACATATTGCTTGCCCTTCGGATCGGATGGATCCTCGTCGTAGAGCACGACTTTCTGCGCCACCGGCGCGACCGGCTGGTCGCTGGCCGAGGGCTGGCCGACGCGATCCGGAATCTTGGGCTTGCTCTGCGGCTGAGACGAATCCTTGGGCGCCTCCACCACCTGCGTCGGCGAAGACTTCAACAGGTTGGTCGCGGTCTGGACCAGCTGCTTGCCCCACAGGATGCCGGCACCGACCAGGATCAGCACGATGCCGACGGCGATCGCGCTCTTGAACGGAAAGGCGCGGCCGGTGCGGGCGCGCTTCTTCTTGGGTTCGCGGTCGAGAACGGGGATGTGCGGACGTTGCGACGGCGGCTGCGACGGCGGCGCGTAGCGCTCAGCTTCCTCGATCGATTCGTCGTAGGAATACGGCGCGTCGGCTCCGGCGCCGCGATTCTCCAGGCTCGGCTCGAGCCGGTCGAATTCCGGCGAGGGCGAGGGCACGTTGGCGTAGGTGCGGCGCGCCGCGCGGTTGGCCTGCGCGGCGGCGCCGCCGAGCTCGTTGGCGTCCGCCGTGATGTCGCGGAAGCCGCGCACGCCCGGTGCGGGCGGCAGCGGCGGTGGCGGTCCCATGTCCGGCGGACGGCGCCCACCAGCGCGATCACGTCCGACCGGCGGAGGCTCCGGCATCGACGACGGGGCCGGCGGACCCGGCTGCCGCGGCGCGTCGAAACGCGGGGCCCGCGGCGCACGCGGGGCGTCGCCCTGGTCATCGACATTGAAGGAGGGCCGGTCAGCCCGCGGCGGCGGCGGAGCCGGACGGGTGCGCGGCGGGGCAGCCGTTTGCGGCGCGGGCGAGTTGCCCTCGGTGGCGCGGGTGCTGGCGCGGCGGAAGGCGTCGCCGCTGCCGCTGCTGCGGGCGCCGCCAGCGGGGCGCGAGGCCTCGCGGGCACGCTGGGCCGCCTCTGATTCGACCTTGCGGACGGCCTCTTCCAGCGAGAGGCGCTCGCGGGTGATCTCGGATTCCGAGAGCGGCGGCTGCACGCTGCGGAGCTGCGCGATCAGCGCCGTGCGCGCCCGCTCATAGAGCGCGCGACGGCTCTCGCCGGGAGCGTTGGGGTCCAGGGCGGCAATAGCGCGGGCGATCAGCGGGTAGTAATCAGCCATTTCTACTCAATTATACGCGCGTCCCGGTAAGAGATCGTTAAGCCTCAAACGGATTTTGTACCAGGATAGTATCCTCGCGTTCGGGGCTGGTGGAAAGCAGCGCCACCGGGCACCCCACCAATTCCTCGATCCGGCGGACATATTTGATCGCCTGGGCCGGCAGCTGGGCCCAGGACCGCGCATTGGCGGTCGGCTCCTTCCAGCCCTCGATGGTCTCGTAGATCGGCTCGACCCGGGCCTGGGCGCCTTCGCCCGCCGGGAAATGATCGATCTCCTTGCCGTCCAGCCTGTAGCCGGTGCAGACCTCGATCGAATCGAAGCCGTCGAGGATGTCGAGCTTGGTCAGCGCCAGACCGTTGATGCCGCAGGTCCGGACCGCCTGGCGAACCAGAACCGCATCGAACCAGCCGCAACGGCGGGGCCGCCCGGTATTGGTGCCGAACTCGCGGCCGCGCTCGCCGATCTTGCGGCCGGTCTCGTTGTCCTGCTCGGTCGGGAATGGGCCCTGGCCGACGCGGGTCGTATAGGCCTTGCAGAGGCCGAGCACATAGCCGACCGCGGCGGGGCCGAGGCCCGAGCCGGTCGCCGCCTGCGCCGCCACCGTGTTGGACGAGGTGACGTAAGGGTAGGTGCCGTGATCGACGTCGAGCAGGGCGCCTTGCGCGCCTTCGAACAACATGCGCTTGCCCTCGCGCCGCTTGATGTCGAGCAGCCGCCACACCGTCTCGGCATAGGGCAGGAGCTGCGGCGCGAGCGCGGTCAATTCCTTCACGATCTCCTTGCCGTCGAACTCCGGCAGGCCGAGGCCGCGGCGCAATGCGTTGTGATGCGCCAGCAGCCGGTCGATCTTGTGCGGCAGGGTGTCGAGATCGGCGAGGTCCATCAGGCGGATGGCGCGGCGGCCGACCTTATCCTCGTAGGCCGGGCCAATGCCACGGCGGGTGGTGCCGATCGCGGTCGCCGCATTGGCGGATTCGCGATGCGCGTCGAGTTCGCGGTGCAGCGGCAGGATCAGGGTGACGTTCTCGGCGACCCGCAGATTGTCCGGGCCGACCGCGACGCCCTGCGACCGCAGCTTGGTGACCTCGTCGAGGAAGGCGGCGGGATCGAACACGACGCCGTTGCCGATCACCGACAGCTTCTGCTCGCGCAGCACGCCCGAGGGCAGCAGCGCCAGCTTGTAGGTCTTGCCGTTGATCACCAGCGTGTGGCCGGCGTTATGGCCGCCCTGGAAACGGACGACGATGTCCGCCTGCTCCGACAACCAGTCGACGATCTTGCCCTTTCCTTCGTCGCCCCACTGGGCGCCGACGACGACAACATTGGCCATTCGCGGGTAATCCCTATGCAATCTGTCAGATGCGCCCAGCCCAATCACGGCCGGGGCCGCTCGAACGCGAGGCAGCCAACCGGATAAAGGATGCAGCCTCTCTAGGCAAGCAAGAACGGGACTTTTTCGAGGCCGCGAGCGCACTCCAAGCCTTTGATATCCCCTGAAAATCCAGAAACCTTCGCGGCGGGTGCAATGCTTCGACCAAAGCGTGAGAGGCTGCTTCCGCCGCTGCATGGTCGCGATGCATCCGGCCCCCGTTGATGCAACCTCGATTTCCGTGTCTTTGAACGGGGCCGGGTTTGAACCGGCCCGGGTGCCACCGGGCTGGAGGCTTGGCGCATGACGCGGGGCCACAACAATCCAATGTCCGCCACCGACGAGACCACCGGCGCCGCCACGTCCGGCCACAACTGGATCGCCAACCAGCCCTATCTGCTGCTCAGCATCACCGCGCTGTGCTGGGCGGGCAATGCCATCGTCGGCCGGCTCGCCGCCGGTCACATCCCGCCGGTGACGCTGTCGTTCCTGCGCTGGTTCTTCGCCTTCCTGCTGGTGCTGCCGTTCGCCTGGAAACACCTTGCGCAGGACTGGCCCGCGATCCGCGGCAAGCTCGGCCTGATGGTCACGCTCTCGATCACCGGCATCGGCGCCTTCAACACGCTGCAATATTGGGCGCTGGAGCATACGCAGGCGCTCAACACTCTCCTCTTGCAATCCGCCGCGCCGCTGGTCGTGGCGCTGTGGTCGCTCGCCATCCTCGGCGTCCGCCTCACCGTAGCGCAGGCCTTCGGCGTGCTGCTGTCGATGTGCGGCGTGCTGATCATCCTGCTGCATGGCGACTTCACCACGCTGTCGAACATCGACTTCAACAAGGGCGACCTCATCTTTGTCGTCGCGCTGATCATCTTCGCGCTCTATTCGGTGCTGACCTTGAAGCGGCCGCCGATGCACGGCCTGTCGTTCCTCGCCTTCACGTTCGGCTGCGGTGCTGCCTGTCTCATTCCGCTGGAGATCTGGGAGTTGTCCGCGCGTCCCGGGATGAAGCTCGACGGGCCGAACCTCCTGACCCTCTTCTATGTCGCGGTATTCCCCTCGACGCTCGCCTATCTCTGCTTCAATCGCGGTGTCCGCCTGATCGGCGCCAACCGCGCCGCGCCGTTCTTCCATGTCGTGCCGGTGTTCGGCTCGATCATGGCAATGGCGTTTCTGGGCGAGCACCCGCAGGCGTTCCACTTCATCGGCTTCGCGCTGGTGCTGGCCGGCGTGTTCGTGGCGTCACGGAAGCAGGCGAGCTAGGCTTGGGGCCCGGTTCGATCGGCTGCGATCAAGCGTTTGTCGACGGGTTCATCCACACCATCTCCCAAACATAGCCATCGGGGTCTTCAATGTGTCGGTTGTACATGAAGCCGAGATCCTGCGCCGGATTGGGATCGGCGCGACCGCCCGCAGCCACCGCGCGCGCCAGCGTTGCATCGACGGCATCGCGGTCGTCGACCGTGAGAGCGAACATAGCCTGGCTGTGGCGCCGCGCGTCGCCGATCTCGCGGCTGGTGAATTCACGATACCGGTCGTGGGTCAGCAGCATCACGCCGATCGCGTCCGTGAACATGAGCGACGTCGAATTTGCTCCGGAGAATTGAGGATTCACCGCGCCACCCAGGGCTACGTAGAACGCTGTCGATGCGGCGAGATCGCGTACCGGCAGGTTGACCAGAATCATCTTGGACATTGCTTTTCCTTCGAAAGCGGCTGGAAGCCGCGCTATGGTCTGACATTGGGAACAGAGAGCTCTCAACACTCCTCCCTGGACTGCATTCAAATGTAGCGCGCGGCGCCCATGCAGAGCGCGGCCATGCCCAGCAGGCCGGCCGCCGCACGTTGGGCGGCGGCGATACGTGCACGGAGGTCCTCCGGCTTGCCGGTGCCGCGACGCAAGGCCGCGAGCGCACGAGGACCGATGACAGCCTGAATAGCGGCCGCGATCAGTGCACAGACAGCACCGACGGCGAGCACCTGCTCGGTCGTGCCGAAGCTGTGGGAATGAACGAGATGGCCGAGATAGCCGCCGGTCAGGATGGCAATCGTCGCCGCGCCGAGTTGTGGAAAGACCAGCTGCTCACCGGCAACTCCGCCGATGCGGGCCAGCGCAAAGCTTGATCCCGCCCAGAACACGGACGACAACACATGAAGTGACAAGGCGATCACGAGGGCAGTTTGCATGGCAAGCTCCGAACCGGCTTCTAAATTAGATATACTACATGTATAGTCAATACGTCAACAGAATGGCAAGGCGATGCCGAAGCGCAATTATGTGAGCTCCGCGCGGGCTTCCGCGGCGGCGGCGACGCGCGAGCGCATCATCGCGGCCGGCGCGCGACTCCTACGCGAGGACGCGAGCATTGCGAACTTCTCCCTCGACGTGGTCGCCAAGGCGGCCGGCGTCACGCGATTGACCGTCTACAACCAGTTCGGATCGCGGCGGGGATTGCTGGAGGCCGTGTTCGACGACATCGCGCACCAGGGCGGACTGTTCGAACTGGCCGAGGTGATGACGATGGCGGATCCGCGCGCCGCGCTCGACCGCGTCATCGAAATCTTCTGTACGTTCTGGGGGCGCGATCCCGCCATCGGCGGGCTCAACCAGGCCATCGCGACCGATCCGGAATTCGGCGAGGCGCTGATCGAGCGTAACGAGCGACGGCGCGAATTGCTGACCGCGCTGCTGTCGCGGATCGTGGGCAAGCACGCGGCAAAGCGCGCCATGCGGGACACGGTTGATTTGATCTTCGTGCTGACGAGTTATCCGACGTTTGCAGCGCTGAGCCGGCAGCGGTCGACGGAGGAGGTCTGTCGCTTGCTGCAGACGGCGTGCCACGCGGCTGTGGACGGGCTGAAGTAAGCCGGCAGCAGGCGGCGCTACTTCATCTTGAACTTGCTGTACGCTTCGCTGGTCGCAATGATGACGTGCTCGGCGCAGGCGTTGACGCGGTGCGGATCAGCCTCCGTCTCGTAGGCCTTCGAGGTCATCATGTCGATGAAAGCCGTGACGGTGGGATAATAGACCAGCGCCGCGAAATCCCAGTCGTTGCCCTGCTGCGGGCCGAGCGCGACGGCCCTGGCCTCGCCGGTCCAGAGCAGCGTGCCGCCGCGTGCCTTGATCATCGGCACTGTGACCGCACTGTAGCGCTAGGCGTCCCAGCCGGAACCGTCGCCGTCGCCGGAGTGCGCGTGGAAGCGCATCAGGTTCAACATCACCACCGGTGCATGCCGATCGAGCCGATCAAGGCCATCGATGTTCAACATATTAACCGCCAATGCCGCCTCCTCTGGTCATGCCTGCATTGTAGCATTGCGGTCGCATGACTTGTGTCACGACGCAAATCCGGCGCAAGCTCGTATGCAACGCCAATGACGATCGCTTCGCCCGCGCCACCGGCCTCCAATCCGGCCAGTTGGCTCAACAACCAGCCTTATCTGCTGCTCAGCCTGAGCTCGCTGTTCTGGGCCGGCAACATCGTGCTCGCGCGCCACGTCGGCGCGCATGTGCCGCCGCTGACGGTGACCACGATCCGCTGGTTCGGCGTGTTCCTGATCCTCCTGCCCTTCGCCTGGCCGCATCTGAAGCGCGACTGGCCGAATCTGCGCAAGAGCCTGCCGCTGATGCTGTTCCTGTCGCTGGTGGGCTTTGCCTTCAACAACGCGATCTCGTACTGGGCGATGCAGTACACGGAAGCGCTGAACGCGCTGCTGATCCAGTCGGCCGGACCGTTGTTCGTGGCGCTGTGGTCGCTGGTGCTGTTCGGCGTGCGGCTGACCGGTGCGCAGCTCGCCGGCATCGGGATCTCGCTTCTCGGCGTGCTGATCATCATCCTGCGCGGCGATCTCGCCGCGCTCGCGAGCATCAGCTTCAACAGGGGCGACATCATGTTCGCCTCCTCGCTGGTGGCGTTCGGGATCTACTCTGCCTTCATCCCGCGGCGGCCCAAGATCCACCAGCTCTCCTTTCTCTCCTTCACCACCTGCTGCGGCGCGACGATGCTGCTGCCGACCGCGATCTGGGAGGCCTGGAGTGGTCGCGTCCTGCAACTCGACGGGGTGACGCTAGCGACGCTGGGCTACATCCTGATCTTTCCCTCGACGCTGGCCTATCTCTTCTTCAACCGGGGCGTGGCGCTGATCGGCCCGAACCGCGCCGCGCCGTTCTTCCATCTGGTGCCGGTGTTCGGCTCGGCGATGGCGATCCTGCTGCTCGGCGAAAAGATTCAGCCCTTCCACCTGATCGGCTACCTGCTGGTGCTCGCCGGCGTCGTGATCGCCTCGCGCCAGGGTTCTGCGGTGAAGTAATTCCGCGACGCGAGACGAGGCGACAAACTCGCGCCTTCCGATTTCGACGAGGAGACGCTAGGTTCCCCGCCAACCAAAAAAGAGGGAACGACCAGACATGCTTTCAGCGTTGATCCGAAACCTGCGTGCCATCGGCACGGGCGCCCTTTGTCTCGCCGCCGCGTCCGCTGCGCAGGCCGACAATTATCCGAGCCGCAACATCACGCTGGTGCTGCCGTTCGCCGCCGGCAGCGGCACCGACACCACGACGCGGCTGATCTCGCAGCATTTGTCGCAGGCCCTCGGCGTCGGCATCGTCATCGAGAACAAGGCGGGCGCCAACGGCATGATCGCCGCCACCTATGTCGCGCGCGCCGCGCCCGACGGCTACACGCTGCTGGTGACCACCAACACCACGCATTCGGCCAATCCCTATCTGCTCAAAAGCCTGACCTACGATCCGGTCAAGGACTTCACCCCGATCGCGCGCACCGGCGACCTGCCCTTCATGCTGGTGATCCACCCGGAGGTGCCGGCCAAGACCGTCGGCGAGCTCATCGCCTACGGCAAGGCCAATCCGGGCAAGCTGAGCTACGCCTCGGGCTCGTCCTCGGCGATCGTGTCGGGGGCGACCTTTGCACACAATGCCGGGCTCGACCTCCTGCACGTGCCCTACAAGAGCTCGCCGCCGGCGCTCAACGACGTCATGGGCGGCCGCGTCTCGATGATGTTCGTGGACATCCTGACCGGCCTGCCGCATGTCCAGGGCAACGCGCTACGCGCGCTCGCCGTCACGACGAAGGACCGCTCGTCGCTGGTGCCGAACCTGCCCTCGATGCAGGAGGCCGGCGTGCCGGACTTCGACATCTCGTCGTGGCAGGGCTATTTTGGCCCCGCCGGCATGCCCAAGGAGATCGTGACGCGACTCAACGCCGAGATCCGGAAGATCGTCGAGAAGCCGGAGATCAAGGCCCAGCTCGCCACCCTCGGCATGGACGCGTTTTCGGGCACGCCCGAGCAGCTCGGCACGTTCGTGAACGAACAGCTGGTGTTGTGGGAGAAGCTGATCCGCGAGGCAGGGATCGAGAAGCAGTAGGGGCTCGCGAAAGCCGCGCGCTCGGCATTCTCCGTCATGGCCGGGCTTGTCCCGGCCATCCA